>NZ_JBYNAH010000068.1:0-21919 GCF_059781815.1 Salipiger sp.
CGCCGGGGCGGGGGGGGGCGGTCGGCGAGCTGATCCTGGTGGGGGGTGGCCAGCGGCCCCCCGTCCGCCGCCACCACGGGCTTCCCACAGCGGGCGCGGATCGCGGCAAGATCAAGCGGCTCGGGGCGGCGCATCGGCAGCAGCGCCAGCGTGGCCTGTGCGGTCAGCGCGTGGCCGCGCTTGCCGGCCAGCGTGGCATCGGCCAGCACCTCGAACCCGTAGCCCTCGTCGCGGCGCGAGAGCCGCAGGCGCATGTCGCGCGCGCCGCCCTCGGCGACGCGCAGCGGACGCAGGAAGGTGAGATCGCGGATCTCGAACCCGCCGGTTTCGTGCTGGGCGCGCAGCGCCTCGGCGGCGAGCGTCAGATAGCCTGTGCCCGGCAGCAGCGCGTCGCCGGCGCGGGTGCGGTGCTCGTCGATGAACCAGTCGTCGGTGGAGTAGCGCGCGGTGAAGAGCCGGTTGCCCTGCGCGTCGAAGCTCTTGTCGTCGAGCATCGGCACGCCGGCGGGCTCGACCGGCGCCGGCGGCACCTCGCCACGGCGCGCGGCCACGGCCTCGGCGGCCATGCCGACCTCGTTCCAGATGCCCCAGTTGATCGCCAGAACCCGCGTCTTGCCGCCAGACCGCGCCTGCGCGAAGGCGTTGAGATACTCGTTGGCGGCGACGTAATCGACCTGCCCCGCCGGGGCGGTGACGGTCGAGGAAGACGAGAACAGCACCATCCACTCGACGCTGCCATCGGGGAAGACCTCGCCCAGCACCTGCGTGCCGTGGATCTTCGGCGTGAAGACGTCCTCGACGCTGGCGGGCGACTTGGTGAGCAGCGGCGCGTCGTCGATAACACCGGCGCCATGGATCACGCCGGTGATCGGGCCGAAGCGGGCCTCGGCCTCCTCGCGGACGGCGCGCATCTGGCCCGGGTTGCAGACATCGGCGGCGGCGACCATCACCTGCGCCCCGGCCTCTTCCAGCGCCAGCACGGCGCGGATGCGCCGCGCAAGCCCGTCCTGCGGGGCGTGGCGGGCGAGATAGTCGGGCCACGCGCCGCGCTCGGGCAGCGCCCGGCGGGCGATGAGCACGAGATTGGCGCCGCGCGCGGCGAAATCCTGCGCCAGCGTCAGGCCGATGCCGCCGAAGCCGCCGGCCAGAAGGTAGGTGCCGCCCTCGCGCGCCACCGGGGCGGCCTCGGGCAGCTCGACCGGCTTCATCGCGCATTCGAAGCGCTTGGCGCCGCGCAGGGCGGCAAGGGCGTTGGCGGGCTCGGAGAGCAGCTCTTCGAGCACCTGAAGCCCCAGCGCCTCGAGCGCTTGCTCGCGCCGCGCCTCGGCCTTGGCCCGCGCGAAGAGCCCGGCCTCGGGGCGCGGCGGCAGTGCGAGGTCGAGGGTCGAGACGGTGACGCCCGGCAGCTCGCGCGGGATCACCCGCGCCGGGCCGGCGACGGTAGTCTTGGCGGGATGGGGCAGCGCCTCGTCGCGGACCCGGGCGGCGCCGTTGGTGACCACGGTCAGGTGCAGCGGGCGCGGCAGATTTTCCTCGGCGATGGCCTGCGCCAGGAAGAGCAGCGCGTAGAAGCCCTGCTCCTGCAGGCGGTGGAAGAAGCTCGAGCCGGGGCGGTGGCCCTCGCCCTCGGTGACCAGCCAGAAATGCGCAATCCGGGTCGGCACGTGACCACGCAGGGCGAGATCCTGCAGCAGCAGGTCATAGCCCTCGCGGCCGCGCTCGGGCGGCAGGATGTAGGCGGTGTCATCGATGCGGGTGAAGGCGTCGCCGGGGCGGATCTCGATCGCCGTGTGACCGGCGGTGCGGAGCTTTTCGACGGCGCGGGCGGCGAGCCCGGCCTCGTCCATGAACACCAGCCAGCTCTGCGGATCGGCATCCGCAAGACCGGCTTCGACATCGACCTCGACGGCGGCGGCCCGCAGTCGCCAGACCGGCTTCCAGCCCCAGCTTGCGACATCGTCGCTGCGCATCAGGAATTGCGGTGCGGCGTCGGACTGCGCCTTGCCCGGCGCGATGAAATAGGGCGCGCGCTGGAAGGCGTAGGACGGCAGCACCACGCGGTTGCGCCGCGCCTCGCCCCAGACCTGCTCCCAGTCGAAGCTGGCGCCCAGCGCCCAGAGCCGGCCCAGCACCTCGAACATGTGCTTGTCGTCGGAGATGGCGTCGTCGCGGTGGCGCAGCGAGGACAGCACCGCCTGCCCGGCGACGTCGGCATGCTGGCGGGCCAGCGCCGAGAGCGCCTTGCCGGGGCCGACCTCGAGATAAATGCGGTTGGGATCGGAGAGCGTGCCGATGCAGTCGGCAAACTGTACGGTGCCGCGCAGGTGCTCGACCCAGTACTCGGGCGAGGTCGCCTGCTCGTCGGTCATGAGCTGACCAGTGCGGTTCGAGGTCAGCAAAATCTGCGGCGCGAAGAGGTCGATGGAGCGCAGGTAGGCGCGGAAATCGTCGAGGATCGGCGCAAGCATGCGGCTGTGCGCGGCGATGTCGATGGGGATGCGCTGGCAATCGATGCCGTCGGCGCGCAGCCGCGCCTCGAGCGCGTCGAGCGCAGATTGGGGCCCGGAGGCGACCGAGAGCTCGGGGGCGTTGACCGCGCCGAGATCGAGATCGTCGCCGAGCAGCGGCAGCAGCGCATCGGCGGAGAGGTTGACCGACAGCATGCCGCCCGAAGGCACGGTGTCGAACAGGCGCCCGCGCAGGTGCACGAGGCCGATGCAATCCTCGAGGCTCATCACGCCGGCCAGGCAGGCGGCGGTGTTCTCGCCCATCGAGTGGCCGGCCAGCGCCACCGGCATCACCCCCCAGCTCATCCAGAGCTGGGCCAGTGCGTATTCGGTGATCATGATCAGCGGCAGTTGCAGGGACGGCCGGGTCAGCGCCTCGTCGGCCCGGTGCCGGTCCTCCTCGGCGGGCAGCCACAGCGCCCGGATGTCGGCGTCGGAGAGCTCGGCCAGCGTGTCGAGGCCGCGATCCATCCATTCGGCGAAGACCGGCTCGGTCTCGTAGAGATCGCGGGCCATGCCGGCATATTGCGCCCCGCCGCCGGGGAACATGAAGACGATCTCGGGCAGGTCGAGGGCGCTGTGCGAATGCACCCGGCGCGGAGAGTCTTCCTCGAGCAGGCGTGCGGCCTCCTCGTGGCTTTCGGCCACCACGATGCGGCGCTTCTCGAAGGCGCGGCGGCCCTGCTGCAGCGTCCAGGCGATGTCGGCGAGCGGCTGCTCGGGATGGGCGCGCAGATGCGCCGCGAGGCGCTTCGCGCCGTCGTCCAGCGCAGCCTTGCTGCGGGCAGAAAGCGTCAGGATCTGGAACGGCCAGTCGCTGTCTTCCGAGGGCGCGCGCGCGGGCGCCTCTTCGAGCACCGCGTGGGCGTTGGTACCGCCGACGCCCAGCGAGTTGACCCCGGCGCGGCGCGGATGGCCGGTCTGCGGCCAAGGCGTCAGCGTATCGTTGACCACGAAGGGGGAGCTGTCGAAATCGATCGCCGGGTTCGGTGCCTCAAAGCCCAGCGATGGCGGCATCTCGGCTTCGTGCAGCGCCATCGAGGTCTTGATCAGGCTCGCCACGCCGGCGGCGGTGTCGAGATGGCCGATATTGGTCTTCACCGAGCCGATGCGGCAGTGCCCCACCGCGTCAGAGGTCTCGCGGAAGGCCTGCGTCATGGCGGCGACCTCGATGGGATCGCCGAGATAGGTGCCGGTGCCGTGGCACTCGACGTAATCCACCGTGTCCGAGGTGATGCCCGCCACCGCCTGCGCCTCGGCCACCGCCTGCGCCTGCCCGTCGACGGACGGGGCGAGGTAGCCGGCTTTCTGGGCACCATCGTTGTTCACCGCGGTGCCCTTGATGACGGCCCAGATGTGGTCGCCATCGGCGATGGCGTCAGCGAGCCGGCGCAGCACCACGACGCCCGCGCCAGAGCCGAACACCGTGCCTTGCGCCCGGTGGTCGAAGGCGTGGCATTCGCCGTCGGGCGAGAGGATCTCGTTTTCCTTGTAGAGATAGCCGCGGTTCTGCGGCAGCTCGATGGTCACGCCCCCGGCCAGCGCCATGTCGCATTCGCCGTTCAGCAGCGCCTGCGCGGCGTAATGGGTGGCGACCAGCGAGGTCGAGCAGGCGGTCTGCAGGTTGATCGACGGCCCGTGCAGGTCGAGCACGTGGCTCAGACGGGTGGTCATGAAATCCTTGTCGTTGCCGGTATGGCGCAGCAGGAACATGCCGGTGTTTTCAACCAGCTCAGGGTTCGAGCAGACATTGAAATAGAAATACGAGCCCATTCCGCAGCCAGCAAAGACCCCGACCTGACCGTCGAAACTGTCGGGCACGTGGCCGGCGTTTTCCAGCGCCTCCCACGCGGTCTCGAGGAACTGGCGGTGCTGCGGGTCCATGATCGCGGCCTCCTTCGGGGAGAACCCGAAGAACTCGGCATCGAACATCTCGAAATCGGCAAGCGGCGCGGCGAAGGGAACGTAATCCTTGTGCCGCATCAGGCCGGGATCCTCTCCCGCCTCGCGCAGCTCTTCCTCGGTCAGGCGACGGATCGACGAGCGACCGGCGCGCAGGTTGTCCCAATAGGCGAGGATGCTGTCGGCCCCGGGTAGATGCGCCGCCATGCCGACGATGGCGATGTCAGTCTCGCTGCTTTGCAGCGGCAGTGCTGTGCTCATGAACCGATACCTTGTAACGCGCTACGCAACAAAAAGCGTAAAGGAAAAATTAGGAGAAAATTGGGCACCACCGAGGGACCTCCTCAGCCCCGTCGCCTCAATTCAACAAATCGCCCCCTATTGTCGGCGGACGCGAAACGGATTTGAGCCAAATCGACCAAACCGTTTCAAATGTAGAGGAACAGAAATCTATCAGCCGAGTCGCGACAAGGCTACTATTTCGCTCCAGTTGATCGCCACGGCCATCGCCGCGAGCAGCAGCGCGACCAGCGCAAACAGCGCATCGTGCAGCGGATCCCAGGCCCCCATGCGCCGCGCCAGCCAGACCACCACCGGATAAGCCAGCACATAGGCGGCGCCGATTCCAAGCAAAGCGCCAAGCAGGCCCGCCAGCTCTAGCCCGACGAGGATACAGCCCACCATCAGCAGCGCCCTTGCCAGCGCAAGGACAAAGAAGGTCCGGCTGTCGCCGGCGGCCAAAGCGGCCTGATCGTAGGTCTGCACGATGATCTGCGGCATCTGCACGCAGGCCACGATCACCGTCACCGCACCGGCGGCGTAGTAGCGCGGGTCGTAAAGCAGATCGACAAGCCAGTGCCCGATCGCGGCGAAGATGCCGACCAGCACGAGCAGCGCCGCGGTCACCACGAAACGCATCTTGCGCAGCCGCAGGAAATTCGCGCGGCTCTCCCTGGGCGGGGTCTCGCGGTAGATCGGGATCAGGATGCGCCAGGTCAGCATCCCGCCGAGCATCATCGGGAAGGCGGCGAGGAAGTAGCCGATATTGTAGATCCCGAGCAGGTCGAGGCTCAGGTATTTCCCCATCAGGATCTTGTCGCTCTGATTGAAGAAGAACCCGCAGATCGTCGACAGGAAGATCCATTTGCCGAAGCTGATCAGCTCGTGCACCGCCGTCTTTTCCCAGCGGAAGCGGTTGCTGTCACCGGGCAGGAACAGCCAGTTGATGACGACTTCGGCGAGCGACGTGAGCAGACCGCTGAGCACCAGCGCCCAGACCGTCCCCATCATCCACGTCAGCACAACCGCCGACACGACGCCGACGATCTTGGTGATGAAGTCCAGCGCCGTCACCCGACCGAGATTGAGGTGCCGGTTGGCGCTGTCCATCCGCGTCGGCTTGAAGCCGAGGATGAACAGCCCGAAACTCGCCACCGGCAGGATGGTGAGAAGCTGCGGCTCGTCGTAGAACGCCGCTGCCGGCCATGCGAGGCCGCAGCCGACGAGGAACAGCCCCGCCCCGCGCAGCACCTGGATGGTCCAGGCGGTGTCGAGGAAATCGCGCTCGTCGCCGCGCTTGCTCTGCAGGATCGCCGGGGTCACGCCGACATCGGAGAATTGCTGCAACCCCATCATGAAGACCGTGACCAGCGCCATCAGGCCAAAGGCCTCGGGGAAGAGCAGTCGCGTCAGGATCAGGTTCGAGGCCAGACGCAGGCCCTGGCTGAAGCCGAAGCCGCCGACGGTCAGCAGCGAAGAGCGCATCACACGCGCGCCGAGCGAGGCGCCGCGGAAGCGGGACAGCAGTGCCGCACTCATCGGCCGCGGCTCCAGTCGCCGGAGGCGGGGCGCAGGCGGACCGCGAGCGCGACACCGGTATAGACCGCAAAACCCAGCGGATCGCGCAGCGCGAGGCCGAGCTTTTCCGAGGCCGGAAAGGCGGGCTTGTCGTCATTGGCGACAAGCTCGGGGTAGCGGGCCTCGATCTCGGCCACGCCGGCATCCTGCCGCCGCCGCACCCGCACCAGCCGGTCAAAGCCTTCGGCGATCGGCCAGTCGTAGCGCGCCGGCACGCCGATGCGCTCTTCGGGAGTAAAGCTCAGTCGCACGAAGGTGTCATCCGAGATGATGTCCGGGAAGCCGCCCCAGCGCGCCCGGCCGGCGGCGTTGACCGCGAAGACCCCGCAGCCCGGCACGCAATGCGCCATGAAGGGCACCTTCCGCCAGATCCGGGCATAGGCGCGCGACACGGCGCTTTGCGCGGTGATATTGACCGTGCCGCTGGCATAACGCGGCTCCGGACAGGACAGCGTCTGGTAAAGCTGGTGCAGCAGATCCGGCGCCACGGTGACATCGGCATCGAGGTAGACCCGCACATCGCCTGTCGCGGCGGCATCGCCGGCATTGAGCGCCCCGAGCTTGCCGCCCTCATCTCGCTCGATCACCTGCAGGCTCCAGCCGCGCTCCGAAAAAGCCGGTGCCTTGGCTTGGGCGCGGGCGGCGGTGTCGTCGTGGCAGCCGTTGGCGATCACCAGAATCTCGACCGGGGCCGCTTCGGTCCAGTCCGAGGCGCACAGCGCATCAAGGCAACCGCCGATCAGCGCAGCCTCGTTGCTTGCCGGTAAGATGACCGAAACGGCTGGCGTCCCGGGAGTCTCGGTAGATCCCGTCATTTTCATACCAAACAGCCACACACGCGCGCCATATGCGCTTCACGCATCCTCCCGTGCCAGCAAAATGTGGCAAAAAAGAGAAGTCACCTCAAAATATAATCAAATTGATAAGAACCGCGTGATGCGCAGCGAACACGGTGCCACGGCATCTTTTGAAATCCGCAGGGCGGTGTGGAAACCGGCTGCGATCCCGGTCACATTGCCCGGGACGAGCTGACAGCGGGGGATGCGTGTCGCAGAGATTGCGGATCGGATACCTGGTACCCCAGTTTCCGGGCCAAACTCATATTTCCTTCTGGCGCGAGGTTCAGGCGCTGGAATCGATGGGTCACAAGGTCGACCTGCTCTCCACGCGCATGCCGCCGTCGGGGCTGATCGCGCATGACTGGTCGGAAGACGCCATCGCCCGCACCACCTATCTTGGCCAGATCGAACCGGTGCGCCTGCTGCGGGCCCTGACCGGGCTGCTGCCGCGCGGGCTTGCCAAGGCGATCCTGAAGGAAGGCCCCGGCTTCGCCCGCGACGTGGCGGCGACGCTGTCGGCGGCTCAGATGCTGAAGGCCCATGCGGAGAAGGCCCGGCTCGACCACGTGCATGTGCATTCCTGCGATCGCGCCGCGCTGAGCGCGGCGCTGTCGCGTCAGCTTGGCGGGCCGACCTATTCGCTCACCCTGCACGGACCGCTGTCGGCCTATGGCCCCGGCCAGCGCGTCAAGTGGCGGGGCGCGGCCTTTGCGACGGTCATCACCCACAAGCTTCTGCACGAGCTGCAGGCGGCCCTGCCCGAGGATCTGCCCGAGCGCCTGACGGTGCGCCCGATGGGGGTGGATACCGAGGTGCTCAAGCGCGAAACGCCCTACCAGCCGCCCGAGAAGGGCCGGCCGATCCGACTGTTCTCCTGCGGACGCCTGACCGTGGCGAAGGGGCATCAGGACCTGATGTCGGCGGTGCGCCAGCTGCTCGACCAGGGGGTCGACGTGCGGCTCGAGATCGCCGGCGAGGACGATGCCGGGGGCGAGGGCTTCCGCAAGGATCTCGAGGCGCATCTGCGCAAGCTGCGGCTGCAGGACCACGTCAAGCTGCTGGGCGCGATCGACGCCGGCGCGGTGAAGGAGAAGCTGCTCGAGGCGCATGCCTTCGTGCTGGCTTCGTGGCACGAACCGCTGGGCGTGGCCTATATGGAGGCAATGGCCTGCGGCGTGCCGGTGATCGGCACCGATGCCGGCGGCGTGCGCGAGCTGATCGACGATGGCAGCACCGGCAAGCTGGTGGCGCCGAAGGAGCCGACGGCGCTGGCCCGGGCGATCCGCGAACTGGCGCAGAACCCTGACAGCGCGCTGCGCTTCAGCGCCGCCGGGCGCGCCCATGTGGAGGCGCATTTCCGCGCCCGCCTTGGCGCCGAGACGCTGGTTTCGGAAATCCTCGCAACCCGCGACGTGGCTGACAAAGAGACCTGAGCGCAACCCGCTTCAGCGGGCGCGGTCTCAGAGACCGGCGGTCGGCACCTCGACCGCCACTGCCGCCGCGGCGAAGCGCAGAGCCTCGACCTCGACCATGCGCACGATGCCCCGCGGTCCGCTGGCCACCAGCCGTCCCTGCTCGCGCGAGAAGCCGTACTCGGCCTGCGCGCCGGGCAGCACCGCCAGATCCCGGCCCTCGCCCCCGTGCAGCATGTCGTCTCCGCCACCGCCGATCAGGATGTCGTCGCCCGCCCCGCCGAGCAGGATGTCGGGCTTCGCACTGCCCTCGAGCGTGTCTCCCCCTGCGCCGCCCTCCAGCAGCAAGCCGTCGTCGAAGGCGTTCGGCGCACGCGCCTCCCAGCCGGACGGCGCGGTGGCGTTGTAGCTCATCAGCATGTCCCAGCGCGGGTTGTCGTCGTCGAGATGGCGCAGCGCCCCCCAGCTGCCCCATTGCGAGGCCGCCGCGACATCGACGAAGGCGTTGAACAGCGTGCCGCCGTTGGCGACCCAGCCGGTCAGCAGCTCCTCGTAGAGCTTGGCCATCTCGGGGGTGTAGTTGAAATAGGCAAAGAACTCGGCCAGCGTCCGGTCGTTGACCCGCACCATCTGCGGCGTGACATGGGTGCCGCCTTCGTACATCACCAGCCGCAGCCCGGCAGTCTCGGCGACACTGGCGTGGTAGGGGAAGATTTCTTCGATCAGCTCCTTCAGCGACCCTTCGAGCAGCGCCAGGGCGACCGGCGCCACGGCGGCGTCGAAGCGGTGCTGCCTGACATATTCGCGCAACGCCACGCGGCGCAGCCCTTCGGCCTCGCCCGCCGCGACCGCCGCCGCCTCGGAGCGCGCCAGCCAGTCGTCGAGCTGCGGCGCCATCTCCTCGCCGCCCATCTCGTAGCCGAAATACCCCGCCACCGCGTAGGCGTCGAACAGGTCCTGCGGCGGGTGCCCGAGCTGCAGGTAGGCCAGCGGCGCCAGCAGGACGTTTTCCTCGAGACCCGGCCAGCCGGTGTGGGTCGAGACCACCCGCACGAGCCGGTCTTCGGTCTCGTCGCCGTAGACATCGGTCCAGATCTGCATGACCTGCGCCGAGCGCAGGCCGTAATACTGCATCCAGCCGGCCTCGGAGCGGCCCCAGAGCGCATCCGCCTGCGCCTCGGCCCAATGCGCCTGCTCGAAGATGTGGTTCCAAACCTCGTTGGAATACTCGACATAGGCCTTGAGACCGGGGTCGAGCCGCGCCTTCACCAGCTCGGCGAACTGGCGCACATAGGCGTCATCGGCCATGTGCGGCACGTTGAACCACGGGTCGGCCCCGACCTGGTTGGCGAGCCGGATCATCACCTCTGCGGGCACGCCCCAGGCGCTCCAGGTGTAATCGCTCATCCGGGGGCGGTCGTCCCAGCTTTGCACCGGCGAGCCGTTGGTCTGCATCCAGTCCATGAAGCGCAGGCTGCGCAGATCGCCGATGCGCTCGAGCCAGCGCGGATTGAACAGCGCGCCAGCCTCGTAGAGCGCCAGCTGATCCTCGCGCACGATGCGGACATTGCGGATCGGATCCTCGGGATCGGTGGCGCTGATCGAAACCCCGACCGAGCCCTCGCCCGGGCTGTACCAGAACTGACCCTCGCCCTCGCCGAGCCACACCCGGCTGGCGCGGCCGGTGATGTCGAGCGTGCCCTTACCCTCCCAGAACACGCGGTAGGTGCCGATCAGGGACTCGGCGTCGGGGGAAATGTCGGTGAGCAACAGGGCCTCGAGCCGCTCGACCCGCTCGGGAATGCGAACCGGCCAGCCGTCCTCGTCGAGCGCTCCTTCGGCGCGCAGCTCCTCGGATTCGACCCCGCCCCATTGCCCGGGCAGATGGCCGACCCATTGCCGGGCGGTCTTCATGTGGTCGAGAAACGGCGCCTGCGTCGACCAGTCGGCGATGCCGTTCAGCCCCATCGCCAGCGCCGGAGCGCCCTGCGGCCGGGCGCCGGGCTCGGGCAGTGCCACCTGGCCGCGCTGCGGCAGCGGCTCTGATGCGGCGGCAGGCTCCGACCTCGTCACGACGATGCGCTTGGCGGGCAGTCGCGGCGCGAGCGCGGCGCTTTCGAACACGCCGGAGGCCGAGACCTCCTGCCACACCAGCGCCGCCAGCTGCGGGTAGGCCGCGACGATCGCCGGGTGCAGGCTCGACGGCGGCCTGTAGCCGGCGGGCGGCGGCGCCTGATAGGTCGCCGCATAGGTGATCATCGCGGCGAGGAAATAGAGGCTCGGCGTGCCATGCGGGTCGAGATCGACATACAGCGCCTCGGCGGGCACCTCCTCGAGCGGGCCGCCTTCGCCGAGCAGCACCGCGAGGATGCGCGCCACCGGGATCAGCCGGATATCGGCCCCGGGTCGCTCCGAGCGCAGGTCGGCAAGAAGGGTCTCGTACCAGTCGTGGTACTCGGCCTGATTCATCGCCTGATAGCGCCGCGCGGCGCGGGCCGAGGGCGGGTAGCTGCGCGACACGGCGTTCATTTCGGCCCAGCCCTCGTAGAGATACACCGGCATGCCGGAGGTCCGGCTCTGCATCCAGTCGACGATGGTCAGGATCGCTCCCAGCGGGCTCTCGCCCGCGGCATTGTCGTAATCGTAGGGCGCATCCGGCGCCTGGTACTGGATGAAATTCGCCGGGGTGATCCAGATCGCGTCGAAGCCGGCATTTCCGAAGGACCCACGCCCGGAATCCCAGTTGCCGGTGACCCCGGGGATCGTCCAGTTCGGGCGCGGCGGCAGGTTCGAGGCAAAATCGCGCAGGAACCCCCATTGCCCGTCCAGCGCGAGCGACCGCCCGTCGGCGCGAACCAGCTCGCCCATCCAGTGCGGCACGTTGGAATGCGCCTCCTCGCCAAGATGATGCACGAGGCTGTTGCCGAACACATAGACCTTGGCGGCGTCCCGCTCCTGCGCCAGCGCGGCGAGCGGCGTGAGCAGCGCGAGGCACGCGGCGTGGATGATACGTCGGATCACGGAGGCCTCCCTGATTTCGGCTGTTCCCATCAATATGGCGGGCTTGGCACCGCGCTCAAGGGCTGTGTCCGCTCGCCGCCCCGCGCGCATCGAAGAGCGCAACAATCCAGCCATTTTGCGGGTTTTCATTTGAAGGATTGAGCGTATAGTCCGCCGCATGATGACCACCGGCCATATCGCTGCAATCTCCCGCGCCCCCGGCGCGGCGCTTGCGCTTGGCCTGCGTCTTCTCCTAATCCGCCTCTGAGCGCGCAGTCTTCCGGCGCGACCGCTCAGAGGAGGCATCGTTTCGCGCCGGCGAGACACCAGGACGAAGACCATAAAGAGATTCAGTGACATGACCGATCAGACCAAAGACCGCGTGTACATTTTCGACACGACGCTCCGCGACGGTGAGCAATCGCCCGGCGCCACCATGACCCATGACGAAAAGCTCGAGATCGCCGAGCTGCTCGAGGATATGGGCGTCGACATCATCGAAGCCGGCTTCCCGATCGCCTCCGAGGGCGACTTCAAGGCGGTCTCCGACATCGCCGAGCGCAGCAAGGAGACGGTGATCTGCGGCCTCGCCCGGGCCCAGCTTCCGGATATCGACCGCTGCTGGGAGGCTGTGAAGCGCGCCCCGCGCCCGCGTATCCACACTTTCATCGGCACCTCGCCGCTGCACCGCGCCATCCCCAACCTCACCATGGACGAGATGGCCGATCGCATCCACGAGACGGTGACCCACGCCCGCAACCTCTGCGACAACGTGCAATGGTCGCCGATGGACGCGACGCGGACCGAGTGGGACTATCTCTGCCGGGTGATCGAGATCGCCATCAAGGCCGGCGCCACCACGATCAACATCCCCGACACCGTGGGCTACACCGCGCCGCGCGAATCCGCCGATCTCATCAAGCGCCTGATCGAGACCGTGCCCGGCGCCGACGAGGTAATCTTCGCAACCCACTGCCACAACGATCTCGGCATGGCGACGGCGAATGCGCTGGCCGCGGTCGAAGGCGGTGCCCGCCAGATCGAGTGCACCATTAACGGCCTTGGCGAGCGTGCCGGCAACACCGCGCTTGAAGAAGTCGTGATGGCGCTTCGCACCCGCGGCGACATCATGCCGTTCTACACCGATATCGACACCAAGAAGATCATGCATATCTCGCGCCGGGTCTCCTCGGTGTCGGGCTTCCCGGTGCAGTTCAACAAGGCCATCGTCGGCAAGAACGCCTTCGCGCATGAGAGCGGCATCCACCAGGACGGCATGCTCAAGAACGCCGAAACCTTCGAGATCATGCGCCCCGAGGACGTGGGCCTTGCCGGCACCTCGCTGCCGCTCGGCAAGCACTCGGGCCGCGCCGCGCTCCGCGCCAAGCTCAAGGATCTCGGCGTCGAGGTCGGTGACAACCAGCTCAAGGACATCTTCGTCCGGTTCAAGGATCTCGCCGACCGCAAGAAGGAGGTCTACGACGAGGACATCCTCGCCCTCGTGACCGCGGCGATGACCACGGAAGGCGCCGATCACCTCGAGATCGTGTCGCTCAAGGTCGTCTGCGGCACCGGCGGCCCGGCGGAAGCGACGCTCGAGATGGAGGTCGGCGGCGAAGAGATGTCGGCGACCGAGCATGGCGACGGCCCGGTCGACGCCACCTTCAAGGCGGTGCGCGCGCTCTATCCCAACAAGGCCCGGCTGCAGCTCTACCAGGTGCACGCGGTGACCGAGGGCACCGACGCGCAGGCCACGGTTTCGGTCCGGCTCGAGGAAGATGGCAAGATCGCCACCGGCCAGTCGGCGGATACCGATACGGTCTATGCCTCGGCCAAGGCCTATGTGAACGCGCTCAACCGCCTTCACGTGCGCCGCGGCAAGACCGGCAGCGACCAGAAGGAAATCAGCTACAAGGATGTTGGCTGACCTTTCCGAAGCAGAAACGCCCGCCCCCATAGGGCGGGCGCTTTTCTTCCAGGTGGTGGCCTGACTAGCCGAAATCGGAGTGATGTCCGATGTGATCGATCCCGCCATGAGCCACCTCATCGACGTCAGCCGGTTCATGCCCGAAGGTGAAGCCCTCGCTCTCGTCGTAGATCTCGCGCATCACCTCGGCTATCAGAAGCTCGACCATGGCCGTATCCTCTGCCGGATCGGTCACCTCCCCTTCCGCCTGCGTCACCTCTTCGGGCGCCACGAACTCGAAGGTTTCGGGGTCCTCGTCCTCCAGAAACAGCGCGATCTCGGCCAAAGAGGGCGCGGTCGCGGGCCCGGTCACGAGGTTGCTCTCGAGCATCGTCGTGTAGAATTGCGGCGCGCCGGCGGCAGAGGTCTCAACGGCAATCGCCCCAACCGGATAGGCGGTTGATCCCTGTGCCTCGGTCCACGCCGGCTCGGACGGTTCGTCCGTCCCGCCTAGCGCCTCCCCCGGGTCCTGCGGGTCTGCGGCGTCGCGCTCCTCAGGGTTCGGGTCCGGCGCGACAGGCACGGGACGGGCGAAGAGCGGCTGAGCCACCCCGCCCGGGCCGAAATATTGCTCTGCGGCGGGATCGAGATGAAAGACCTCCGACGCGCCCCGCACCGCATTCCCCCAGTCGGACCCCAATGTGCCGCCCGGCTCCGGCTCGGCGGGGCTGTCGGTTGCCTCCAGAGGCACCACATAGCCGAGGCTGACCGCCGCGTTGCGCAACCCGCGCACGCTGCCGTCTCCCTCGAATTTCATCGTCGAGAGCCCCCCCATGCGTCTGCCATGGTAAAGCTCGTCGCCATAGGAGGCGTTGGCCTCAGCCGCGAGCCGCTCCTCGAACGGCTCGGTCAGCTCTTCCATCGGCGACAGGTCGGGTTCCACAATCAGCCCGGCCTCGAGTTCCGGCGCAATCTGTGCACCGCCGTCAGGTGCGGCCATGATAAGCCGCTCGAAAATATACCCTAGCACTGGTCTCACTCACCTTAATCAGCCCACGCTCCTCGTCGTGGAGGCAAGGTGCGCCCGAGCCATGGCAGGCGCGGGCACGCAAAAGTGGCGATAGTGAGGCACTTGGCTGGTATTCGTTCTGAGACTTTAGTCCTTGGGTAACGCCTGCGCCGCAGCCGGGGCACAGCCGGCCCGGCCCGGTTTGCAGCGGCTTTTAGTCAGTTCCGTTTTGGCGGAGACGGGAAGCTGGCGTATAACAGGGGATGGCCAGAATGGCCGGACTCAGATCGAACCGTGCGCTGCGTGGGAGCAGCCAAGGGGTGAGAGCGGGGCCCGGCCTGTCCGGGCCCCGCATCGGCTCATCCCGTGCGGAGTTCAGAACAGCGCCAGCACCAGCCCGATCACCGCGCAGCCGAATGTGGCGTAGCCGCCGTCGATCAGCGTCAGCCGGAAGGGGCGCATGGCGTAAGCGTTGTTGATCATGATCCAAGGCGAAATGAAGAACAGGCCGATGCCGAGCCCGGCCATCAGCCCGCCGCCCAGGCTCGCGATGCCGGCCATCGCGAAGATGTGGCGCATCATGCCGGCCACCAGCAGCATCGCCAGCGCCGAGAGCACGAAGGGCAATGGGCTGCCGCCCTTGGGTCGGCCAGTCTCGTCGCACTCGAGCCCGGCGGCCTCGATCCACGGCTTCGACAGCGCCATGTAACAGCCGGCGCCGAACAGCCATGCGGCGGCGGCCGCGACGATGACAGAGATCAGACCCATGGCGATTCCCCCGCTTGCTTACCCCGCCACTCTGGCAGGGCCCAGGCGATCCGCCTAGAGCTCAGGGGTCGAGCCCCGCCATCTCGCAGACCAGCCGCCATTCGGCCTCGGTCACCGGCTGCACCGACAGGCGCGAGCTTTTCACCAGCGCCATCTCCGAGAGCGCCGGCTCCTGCTTGATCTGCTCAAGCGTCACCGGTGTCTTGGCCGCCTGCACCGCCTTGATGTCGACGCACTCCCAGCGCGGATCGTCGGTGCTGCTGTCGGGATGGGCCTCGGCGATCACCTCGACGGTGCCGACCACGGCCTTCTCCTTCTGGGAATGGTAGAAGAAGCCCCGGTCGCCCACGGCCATCTGGCGCATGAAGTTGCGGGCCTGGTAGTTGCGCACGCCGTCCCATTCCTCGCCCGCATCGCCCTTGCCGACCTGATCCTGCCAGGACCAGGTCGAGGGCTCGGACTTGAACAGCCAGTACTTCACCCGATCACCTTCTTCCACGCCACCAGCTCGACGCTCTCGAAGAGCCCGGCCTTGGCGTAGGGATCGTTGGCCGCCCAGTCCTGCGCCGCGCTCATGTCGGTGACGTCGAGGATAACCAGGCTGCCGGCCATCTCCCCGGCCTCGTCGAGCAGCGGCCCGGCCTGCGCCACGGCCCCGGTCGCGTCGATATAGGCGAGATGGGCGTCCCGGTTGTCCTTGCGGGTCTGGAGCGCGCCTTTCTTGTCCTTGGCGATAAGGGCGATCAGCATGTCATTCTTCCTTCAGTGGACGGTTGAGCAGATAGGTGATGGCCTCGGCGATGCTGGTGCCGCCCTGGCTGACCTCGTGCACCATGGCACAGATCGGCAGCTCGATCTTCAGCTTCATGGCGAGCCGGGTCACCGCCTCGGCGGTCTTCACGCCCTCCACGGTGAGGCTCGGGTCGAAGCGCTCGTGTTTGCCGAGCGACAGGCCGAAACGGTAGTTGCGCGACAGCTCGGAGGTGCAGGTCAGCGCCAGATCGCCGAGGCCCGAGAGGCCCGCGAGGGTCTCAGGCCGGGCGCCGAGCTTCGCGGCAAGGCGGGTCATCTCGGCGAAACCGCGGGTCATCAGCGCGGCGCGGGCGCTGTCGCCGAGCCCCTCGCCGATACAGGCACCGCAGGCGATGGCAATGACGTTCTTCAGCGCCCCGCCCAGCTCGGCGCCGCTGGTGTCGGTGGTGCGATAGAGCCGTAGCGCGCCGGTGGAGAGCTGGTTTTGCAGCGCCGCGCCCACGGCATCGTCGCGGCAGGCCAGCGTCAGCGCGGTGGGCAGGTTGCGGGCGATGTCGTCGGCAAAGCTCGGGCCGGTCAGGATCGCCGGGATCGCCTGCGGCTTGGCATGGGCGATGACGCCGGTGGGGCCGGTGAGCTCGTGCAGGTCGACGCCCTTGCAGCAGGCCACAAGCCGCTGCCCGGCGAGCGGGTTTTCGATCCGGGAGAGCACGTCGTGCAGCGACTGCATCGGCACGGCGAGGAGCAGGGTCTTGGCCTGCGCGACCTCCTCGATCTCGGTGCTGGCAGAGATCGCCTCGGGCAGCGGGATGGCGGGCAGGCGCGGGGCGCGGCGTTCGTTGTTGATGGCCGCCACGGTGGCGGCGTCGCGGGCCCAGATGCGGATCTCGTGGCCTTCTCGGGCGAGGCTCAGGGCCAGTGCGGTGCCGAAGGCGCCGGCGCCGAGAACCGCGATGCTCATGCCTTGGCCCCCTTCTTGCCCGAGCCCAGAAGCGGCGCGGCCTCGCGGTCAAGCGGCCAGCGCGGGCGGGCGGAAAGCCCCATGTCCGAGGTCTCGCCCTTGGCCAGCAGCTCGCCGCCGGCATAGGCGATCATGGCGGCGTTGTCGGTGCAGAGCCTGAGCGGCGGGGCTGTGAAGGTCACGCCATGCTCGGCGCAAAGCGTCTCGAGCGCGCCGCGAATGGCCTGATTGGCCGCCACGCCGCCGGCGATGGCGAAGGCGGGCACGGCGGGGCTTTCGGCGAGATAGAGCGCCAGCGCCCGGCGGGTCTTTTCCGCCAGCACGTCGCGCACGGCGGCCTGAAAGCCGGCACAGAGATCGGCCCGGTCGGCCTCGTGCAAGCCGCCCTGGGCTTCGACCAGCTTGTCGCGCATCCGCAGGAGCGCCGTCTTGAGGCCGGAGAAGCTCAGATCGCAGCCGTCGCGGTCGAGCAGCGGGCGGGGGAATCTGAAGCGGGTCTCGTCAGCCGCTTGCGCAGCTTTCTCGACCGACGGCCCGCCCGGCTGCAGCAGTCCGAGCAGACGCGCGGTCTTGTCGAAGGCCTCGCCCGGGGCGTCGTCGATGGTGCCGCCGAGGCGGGTGAAGTCCTGCGGGCCGCGCACGATCAGGAACTGGCAATGCCCGCCGGAGACCAGCAGCATCAGGTAGGGATAGGCCAGCTCGTCTGTCAGCCGCGGCGTCAGCGCGTGGCCGGCGAGGTGATTGACCCCCACCAGCGGCTTGCCGAGCCCCGCCGCCAGCCCCTTGGCCAGCATCACGCCCGAGAGCACGCCTCCGATCAGCCCCGGCCCCGCGGTCACCGCGATGGCGTCAATGCCGGAGAGCGGCAGCTTGGCCTCGGCCAGCGCCTGCTCGACCGCAAGATCGAGCTTCTCGGCATGGGCGCGGGCGGCGATCTCGGGCACCACGCCGCCGAAGGCCGCGTGGAGCTCGGTCTGGCCCATCACCACCGAGGACAGGATCTCGCGCCCGCGCAGCACCGCGGCGGCGGTGTCGTCGCAGCTGCTTTCCAGCCCAAGGATGATCGGCTCTCGCATCGGCGCGTCCGTTGCATTGTCGTTCCCTTGCAGCTACCACCTGCTCACCCGCCCCACAATGCCGGAGCGCCCATGGCCCCGCCCGAGCCCATCCTGCTGCTGACCCGCCCCGAGGCGGCCTCGCGGCAGTTCCTGACGGCGCTCGAGGACGCGGGTCTGAGCGGGTTTCGGACCATCATCAGCCCGCTGATCGGCATCGAGGTGACCGGACCGCTGCCGGATCTCGCGGGCATTGGCGGCGCGATCTTCACCTCGGCCAATGGCGTCCGGGCCTACGCGGCGCTGGGCGGGCCGGTGCTGCCGCTCTGCTTTACGGTGGGCGATGCCACCGCCGAAGCCGCCCGCGCGGCGGGATTCGCACCAAAAAGCGCCGCCGGCGATGCTGCGGCTTTGGTCGCAATGATCATCGATGAGGCACCGGGGGTCCCGCTGGTGCATTTCCGCGGAACCCACGCCCGGGGCGCCGTGGCAGAGCGACTGCGCGGGGCGGGGCTCAGCGCGACCGAGGCGGTGATCTACGACCAGCCTGCACAGGAATTGAGCGCCGGGGCGAAAGCGGCGCTTCAGGGCGATGTCCCTGTGATCGTTCCGCTTTTCTCTCCGCGCAGCGCGGCCCAGTTTGCCCGTGGCGCCCGCGGCGGCGCGCCGCTTATCGTCGCAGCGATGAGCAAGGATGTGGCCGCGGCGCTGGAGGCGCTATATGTGACTCGACTGGAGATTCTGGCACAGCCCGACGCCAAGGCGATGCGGCGGGTCGTGATTGGTTTGCTGACGGACCTCGGGGCGCTTGTGAAAGCTCGCGGGTCTGTGAAAGGTTAGACAGGCGCGATTACCGTGCCGAAGCAAGAATTTGAAAGGGTGGAGCGTGGCCGACGAAAAAAAGCCAGTGGATGGCACCGAGGACCAGACGGACGAGGCGAAGACGCCCGAGACCGAGCTGACCCCGGAGACAACCCCGGACGCGGTCGTTTCCGAAGAGGACGATGCCGCGATCCCTTCTGACGAGGATGGCGACGACAGCGTCGAGAGCGACGCCACCGATACGGTGGCTGCCGAGGGTGACGACACCGTCGGAGATGACGACAGCCCGAGCGAAACCGAGGCCGAGGACAGCGTTGCCGAGGGCGAGGATACGCTCGAGGGCGACGACCAGATCCATTCGATCGGCGAGGCCGAGATGCTGGCCGCCGAGCAAGAGACCGCCGAGGGCGATACCGTCTCCGAGGCCGAGCCCGCACCCACGCCTGAACCCGAACCGGTCACGCCCACCCCGGCGCCGGTGGTTCAGGAGAAGGTGGTCGAGCGCAAGGGCGGCTTCGTCCCGATGCTGCTGGGTGGCGTGATCGCCGCGGCACTGGGCTATGGCGCTTCCTCCTACCAATCCGGCAGCTGGCCCTTCGAGACCGCCGCCGAGCCCGACAGCTTCCGCGAGGACACCACCGCGGCGCTTGGCGAGCAGACCGCGCGCATCGACGCGCTGGCCGCCGAAGTCAAGACCGCGACCGACACCGCCAACGGCATCGACCTCTCCTCGCTGGAAAGCGCGGTCGAGGGGCTGCGCGCCGATATCGATGCCGCCTCCGGGTCCTACGGCGAGCTTGCCGGGCGTCTCGAGGCGCTCGAGAAGCGCCCGGTGGAAGAGTCGGTCTCGCCCGAGGCCATGGCCGCCTACGAGAACGAGCTGAACCTTCTGCGCGACGCCATCGCCCAGCAGCGGCTCGAGGTTGAGGAAATGACCCAGCAGGCGCTGGAGGCGGAATCGAACGCCGAAGAACAGGCCGCGCTCTCGAAGGCCCGCGCCGCGCTCTCCGAGGTCTACGCCGCGCTTGGCGCCGGCGAGCCTTATGCCGAGCAGGTCACCACCATCGAAGCCAACGGCGTGACCGTGCCCCAGGGCATGGCAGCGGCCGCCGGCGAGGGCGTCCCGACGCTGGCCGCGCTGACCGAGGAGTATCCGCCGGCCGCCCGCGAGGCGCTGTCGGTGGCCCGCCGGCTCGAGAGCGAGGCCGAGACCGGCACCCAGCGCTTTGCCACCTTCCTCGCCGACCAGGTCGGCGCCCGGTCGGTGACGCCGCGCGCGGGCGATGCGCCGGACGCGATCCTCTCGCGCGCCGAGTCGGCGCTGCGCGGTGGCGATCTGCAACAGGCTCTGACCGAGCTCGAGGCCCTGCCCGACGAGGCCAAGGCACCGCTGTCGGACTGGATGGCGCGGGCGCAGACCCGGGTCGCGGCGGTGACTGCCGCCGACGGTCTGGCTCAGGAACTGAACAAGGAATAAGGGTCGCACAATGCTTTGGTCACTTCTGAAGATCGTTCTCTTCGTCGCCGTCGTGGCGGCCCTGACCCTTGGCGCCGGCTACGTGATGGAAAGCCAGGGCGGCATCCAGATCACCGCCGGGGGCTACGAGTTCAACCTCGGGCCGCTGCAATCGGTGATCGCCGTCATCGTGCTGGTGGTGCTGCTCTACGTGGTGTTCAAGCTGGTCTCGCTGCTCATCGCGGTGCTCAAGTTCATCAACGGCGATGACACCGCGCTGTCGCGCTATTTCGACCGCAACCGCGAGCGCAAGGGCTACCAGGCGCTGTCTGAGGGTTTGCTTGCGCTCAGTTCGGGCGAGGGCAAGCTGGCGATGGCAAAGGCCCAGAAGGCCGACCGCTACCTGCACAAGCCCGGCCTCACCAACCTGCTGACCGCTCAGGCCGCCGAGATGACCGGTGACACGCGCAAGGCGGAAGAGGTCTACAAGAAGCTCATCACCGATGACGAGACCCGTTTTGTCGGCATCCGCGGCATGATGAAGCTGAAGCTCGCCAAGGGCGACACCGACACCGCGCTGAAGCTCGCGGAGCGCGCCTTTGCGCTCAAGCCCAAGCATCCCGAGATCCAGGACACGCTGCTGCAGCTGCAGGCCCAGAAGCACGACTGGCGCGGTGCGCGTCAGACGCTTTCGGCCAAGCTCAAGCACGGCGCGCTGCCGCGCGACGTTTACCGTCGCCGCGACGCGGTTCTGGCGCTGTCGGAGGCCAAGGACATCTTTGCCGAGGACAAGCCGATCGAGGCCCGCGAGGCGGCCATCGCCTCGGCCAAGGGCTCGCCCGACCTGATCCCCGGCGCCTGCATGGCGGCGCGCGCCTATATCGCGCGTGGTGAGCAGAAGAAGGCGATGCGCATCCTCAAGAAGACCTGGAGCGTGCAGCCGCATCCCGACCTCGCCGCCGCCTTCGCCGAGATCGCCCCCGACGAGACCCCGGCGGAGCGCATGAAGCGCTTCCGGACGATCACCTCGATCCGCCCCGACCATCGCGAGACCCGCCTGCTGCGGGCCGAGCTGGCGCTCGCGGCCGAGGACTTCCCCGAGGCGCGCCGCGCCATGGGCGATCTCGTCGACAAGGAGCCCGATGCCCGGACCCTGACCGTCATGGCGGCCATCGCCCGCGGCGAGGGCGCGCCCGAGACCGAGGTGCGTGGCTGGCTGGCCAAGGCGCTGGTGGCCCCGCGCGGTCCGCAATGGGTCTGCGACAGCTGTCACCACATCCACGGCGAATGGGTGCCGATCTGCGAGAATTGCGGTGGCTTCGACACGCTGAGCTGGACCACGCCGCCGCAATCCGACGCCGCACCGGCCGGCGCCGAGATGCTGCCGCTGATCGTCGGTGCGCTCGACGACAAGACCGAGGCAGAGACCGCCGAGGCGGAGGCCGAGGCCGCGCCCGAGATCCTCACCCCCAACCCGCCGACCGAGGAGGCCAAGGCGGCCGCCGAAGCGACCGTCGAGGATGCCGAGGAAGTCTCTGACGAGCCTGAAAAGGAAGGCGTAAAATAGCCCTTCCCCCCGGGCGGCCCCGATGCTAAGAGGCCGCCCACCAGTGCCGGTGTAGCTCAGCTGGTAGAGCACGTCATTCGTAATGATGGGGTCGTAGGTTCGAGT
>NZ_JBYNAH010000069.1:0-21710 GCF_059781815.1 Salipiger sp.
ATTGTTCTTCACCTCGATATACGGAACCGTATGCGCCCCGCACTTGTCGCCGATCAGAAGCGAGTCGCACTGCGTGTAGTTGCGCGAGTTCTTCGCCTTCGGGTGCATCGAGACGAGACCGCGATAGGTGTTCTGCGCCACGCCCGCCGAGATGCCCTTCGACACGATCCGGCTCTTGGTGTCCTTGCCGAGGTGGATCATCTTGGTGCCGGTGTCGGCCTGCTGGTGGTTGTTGGCGATGGCGATCGAGTAGAACTCGCCCTGGCTCTCGTTGCCGCGCAGGATGCAGGACGGGTATTTCCACGTCACCGCCGAGCCGGTCTCGACCTGGGTCCACATGATCTTCGCCCGGTCACCGCGGCAGTCGGCGCGCTTGGTGACGAAGTTGTAGATGCCGCCCTTGCCCTCTTCGTCGCCGGGGAACCAGTTCTGCACCGTGGAGTATTTCACCTCGGCATCTTCCTCGACGATGATCTCGACCACCGCCGCGTGCAGCTGCGCGGTGTCGCGCTTGGGCGCGGTGCAGCCCTCGAGATAGGACACATACGAGCCCTTGTCGGCGATGATCAGCGTGCGCTCGAACTGGCCGGTGTTCTCGGCGTTGATGCGGAAATAGGTCGACAGCTCCATCGGGCAGCGCACGCCCGGCGGCACGTAGACAAAGGAGCCATCCGAGAACACGGCGCTGTTGAGCGTGGCATAGAAGTTGTCCGACACCGGCACGACCGAGCCAAGATACTTCTTCACCAGCTCCGGGTGCTTCTGGATCGCTTCCGAGATCGAGCAGAAGATCACGCCGGCCTTCTCGAGTTCCTTCTGGAAGGTGGTGCCCACCGAGACGCTGTCGAAGACCGCGTCGACGGCAACCTTGCGCTCGGGCGCGTTGGCATCCGCCGGCGCATCCTCGGCGCCCTCGACGCCCGCGAGCACCATCTGCTCCTTAAGCGGGATTCCGAGCTTCTCATAGGTCGCCAGCAGCTTGGGATCGACCTCGTCGAGCGACTTCGGCTTGGTCTCCATGCTCTTCGGACGGGCGTAGTAATACTGCTTCTGGAAGTCGATCTCGGGATACTCGACCATCGCCCAGTCGGGCTCAGTCTTGGTCAGCCAGCGGCGATAGGCCTCCAGACGCCACTCGGTCATCCATTCCGGCTCGTTGTTCTTGGCCGAGATCAGGCGCACGATGTCCTCGTCGAGGCCCATCGGGGCGTATTCCATCTCGATCTCGGTTTCCCAGCCGTACTTGTAGGTCGAGACGGCTTCGACCGCATCCACGGTCTCCTTCTCGACACCTTCCTTGACCGTCACGTTGTCAAAGGCTGCCATGCGTTTTCTCCTGTCATCACGCGGCGTGCGCGTGTCTCGTGCTTCCACCGGCGCTCCGGGCGCCGCCTGTTCTCATCTCGCGCCTTGCGGCGCGGCTCATTCAAAGCGCCTTGCGGCGCGGCATGATCTCTGCGCCTCGCGGCACATATAGGGGCCCGCGCCCCCGACTGCAGCCCGACGCTGCGCTTTCGCGCCGCTCAGCCGGTCCGCCGCCGGTATTGTTTCAGCCAGGCCTCGGCAAAGCCCAGCACCTCTTCCTCGGTCGACTGCGGCCCGAGGCTGACGCGGATGGCGCAGCGCGCCGTCTCCGCGTCATGGCCCATGGCCTGCAGCACGTTGCTCGGACGCAGCTTGCCGCTGGAACAGGCCGAACCGGCGCTGACCGCGTAGCCCGCAAGGTCCATCTGCATCACCTGCGTCTCACCCTTCCACCCCGGCATCGCGAAGCAGGAGGTGTTGGGCAGGCGCGGCGCATCATTTCCGACAAAAATAGTCTCTTTCGCGCCATCTGCAATCACATTTTCTAGAATGTTTCTAAGTTTCTCAACCCGCGCCCAGACGCCCTGCTCCAGATCCCGCGCCGCCGCCTGCGCCGCCGCGCCGAAGCCCGCGATTCCGATCAGGTTTTCGGTGCCCGCGCGCCGCCCCATCTCCTGCCCGCCGCCCCTGAGCTGCACCTGCAGGTCGGTGCCGCGCCGCACCACCAGCGCTCCGATGCCCTTGGGCCCGCCGAGCTTGTGGGCAGAGACCAGCGCCGCCGTGCAGCCGGCCCAGTTGAAGGCGAAGGGGATCTTGCCGAAGGCCTGCGTCGCATCGACCACCGCCAGCCCTTGCGGCAGCTCCTGCACCACCCCGGTTTCGGAATTCGCCGCCTGCAGGGCGCAGCGACCCGGCTCGCTCACCTGCACCTGCCCGCGCGCATCGACGCTCAGCACCGGATCGATCCACGCCGCCACCGCGTCATGCTCTACCGGCGCGCCCTGCAGGGCCTGCCCGGCACAGGCCAGCGCCGCCGCCTCGGTGGCGCCGGAGACAAAGATCACATCCGCCCCCTCGGCCCCGAAAGCCGCCGCAACCTGACCGCGGGCCCGCTCCATCAGGCCCTTGGCCGCGCGCCCTTCCGCATGCACGGAAGACGGATTCCCCACAACGTCCATGGCGGCGATCATCGCCTCTCGGGCCTCCGGCCGCAGCGGCGCGGTGGCGTTCCAGTCCAGATAGGCGCGCGTCACGGCCGTCTCCTCAGCAAGCATCTTCTCTGGTTCAAAAATACCTCGGGGGAGTCCGCGCTCGCGCGGACGGGGGCAGCGCCCCCTCACTGCCTCGAGGGCAAACGATCAGGGCTCGTCCACCACCGCGAACAACGACGGCACCGCCGGGCATGGCGCGAGCGAGTTGCCCACGACGTCCGACAGCCGCGTCTGGTGCAGGAAGACATAGACATGCGCCGACAGGCTCTGCCAAAGCCGATTGTTGAGCGATTGCGCCCGGCTGCCCGAGGTCGCCCCCGAGGCGCCGGCGCCCTTGTGCATCGCGTCCACCGTCTCGTCCACCGCGCCGAGGATGTCGACCACGCGGATCTCCGAGGCCGGGCGCGCCAGACGGTAACCGCCGCCCGGGCCGCGCACCGACTCCACCAGCCCGGCCCGGCGCAGCTTGACGAACAGCTGTTCGAGATAAGGCAGCGACACGTCCTGCCGCTTCGAGATATCGCCCAGCGTCACCAGAACGCCCTCCGGCTGCATCGCGATGTCGGTCAGCGCGACCATTGCGTAGCGCCCCTTGGTACTCAGCTTCACGCCCCCACCTCCATCTCGCCTCTCTCGCGCATCGCGCGCCAAACCCGCACGGGACTGGCAAAGATTGACCTTGCCAGACCAATTGCATATCTGCAAACGAAGACAACCCGGACTTTGCTCCGGAGTTAGAACCGTTCTAAGGTACCCGAGCAGTTTCGTCAAGAAAGCCGGGTGCGTGTTGAGGAGCAGATTGCACCTATGCCCGAGGTGATTTTTCCCGGACCCGAAGGCCGTCTCGAAGGCCGCTACCACCCGCAGAAGGAAAGCGACGCGCCGATTGCCATCGTGCTGCATCCGCATCCGCAATTCGGCGGGACGATGAACAACAAGGTCGTCTACAACCTGCACTACGCCTTCTACAACATGGGCTTCACGGTGCTGCGCTTCAATTTCCGCGGCGTCGGCCGCAGCCAGGGCGAATACGACCAGGGCGTGGGCGAGCTGTCGGATGCGGCCTCGGCGCTCGACTACCTGCAGTCGATGAACAACAATTCCAAGCATTGCTGGGTCGCGGGCTTCTCGTTCGGCGCCTGGATCGGCATGCAACTGCTGATGCGCCGCCCCGAGATCACCGGCTTCGTCTCGGTCTCGCCGCCGGCCAACATGTACGATTTCTCGTTCCTCGCCCCCTGCCCGGCCTCGGGCCTGATCATCAACGGCACCGCCGACCGCGTGGCGCCGCCCGCCGACACCACGGCGCTGGTCAACAAGCTCAAGGAACAGAAGGGCATCACCATCACCCACGAAGAGATCGAGGGCTCCGGGCACTTCTTCGAAGAGCCCCACATGGAGACCATGATCAACGGGGTGACCGGCTACGTGAAGCGCCGCCTGACCGAAAGCACCCGCTGAGGAGGCTCGCCCGATGTCGCTGACCACCGAGCTTGCCGACAAGCTGGCCGAGGACACCTTCAAGGTGATGAAGGCCACCGGCGACGACCGCTTCTACATGGAAGTGGCCAAGGTCATCGGCGCCTCCTCGACGACCCTCGAGGAGGCCTTCCTGACCTCCGTGCGCGTGCGCCTCGCAGAACAGCGCGCGCGCCGCTTCATCACCGACCGGCTCTCCGAGATCGCCCGCGAAAAGGGCGCCTGAGCGCGCCCGTCGCCCCTGGCACGTCTCCGCCGGTCGGCCCATCCATGCCCGACGGAGACCGGCCGATGACCGACGCCCCGACCGACACTGCTCGCCTTGATGCCCAGATGGCCTTCCTGATGGAGGCCGACCGGCTCAAGGCGATCACCCGCGCCACCCGCAACCATGACGGCCGGTTCGAGAATTCGGCCGAGCACAGCTGGCACCTCGCGCTCTTCGCGCTGGTGCTGGGCGAGCACGCGCCCGAGGGCATCTCGGTCGAGCGAGTGATCCGCATGCTGCTGATCCACGATCTCGTGGAGATCGACGCCGGCGACGCGCCGTTCTTCGGCGAGGTCGACGAGGCTGCGAAAGCGGCCGAGGAGACCGCCGCGGCGGAACGGCTGTTCGGGCTGCTGCCGCAGATGCAGGGCGCCGAGCTTCTGGCGCTCTGGCACGAGTTCGAGGCCAACGAGACCCCGGATGCGCGCTTCGCCAAGTCGCTCGACCGCTTCCAGCCGCCCAATCTCAACCTCGCCTCCGGCGGCGGCAGCTGGGACGATTACAACGTCACCTTCGACGTGTTCGAGACCCGCATGGGCCCCAGGATCCGCCACGGCGCCCCCGCGCTCTGGGACTGGCTGGCGCCCCGCGTCGCGGCCTTCTTCTCGAAACGCTGAGCCGATACGGAAAAGGCCAAGACTTTTCATCCGAAAAGTCTTGGCCCATGTCTCGCGCGGTACGCTGGGAAACCCGAAGATTTTTCGAATGAAAAATCTTCGGCGCAGGGATCAGAAGTGGATCGCGCGGCCCCAGGCGTCGAGCACGCTTTCGTGCATCATCTCCGACAGGGTCGGGTGCGGGAAGACGGTGTTCATCAGGTCTTCCTCGGTGGTCTCGAGCTGGCGCCCCACCACATAGCCCTGAATCAGCTCCGTCACTTCCGCGCCGACCATGTGAGCGCCCAGAAGCGCGCCGGTCTTCTCGTCGAACACGGTCTTGACCATGCCCTCGGGCTCGCCGAGCGCGATCGCCTTGCCGTTGCCGATGAACGGGAAGCGACCGACCTTGACCTTGTAGCCGGCCTCCTTGGCTTGCGCCTCGGTGAGGCCCACGCTGGCCACCTGCGGGTGGCAATAAGTGCAGCCGGCGATGCTGTCGGGATCGACCGCGTGCGGGTGACCGCCGGCGATCAGCTCCGCAACCATCACCCCCTCATGGCTCGCCTTGTGCGCCAGCCAGGGCCCGCCCGCCACGTCACCGATGGCATAGACACCCTCGATGCCGGTGCGGCAGTGCTTGTCGGTCACCACGTGGGTGCGCTCGACCTTCACGCCCAGTTCCTCGAGCCCGAGCCCTTCGACATTGCCGACGATACCCACGGCCGAGATCACCGTGTCGAACTCCTCGGTGGTGGTCTTGCCGTTCTGCTCGATATGCGCGGTGACCTTGCCCTGACCGCGGTCGAGCTTCTTGACCATGGTCTTCTCGCGGATCATCAGCCCCTGCTTCTCGAACTGCTTCTTGGCGAATTTCGAGATCTCCTCGTCCTCCACCGGCAGGATGCGGTCCATCACCTCGACCACCGTCGTGTCGGCGCCGAGCGTGTGGTAGAAGCTGGCGAACTCGATGCCGATGGCACCCGAGCCGATCACCAGGAGCTTCTTGGGCATACGCTTGGGCTGCAGCGCCGCCTTGTAGGTCCAGACCAGATCGCCATCCGCCTCGAGGCCCGGCAGCTCGCGGGCGCGGGCGCCGGTGGCGATCACGATGTTCTTGGCGGTGAGCTCCTCGGTGCCCTTCTCGGTCTTGACCGAGACCTTGCCCTTGCCGGTGATCTTTGCCTCGCCCATGATCGAGGTCACCTTGTTCTTCTTCAGAAGATGGGTAACGCCGGAGTTCAGCTGCTTGGCCACGCCGCGCGAGCGCTTGACCACCGCATCGAGATCGAAGCCGATCTTCTCCGCCGAGAGGCCGTATTCCTTGGCCCGGTGCATGAAGTGGTAGATCTCGGAAGACCGCAGCAGCGCCTTGGTCGGGATGCAGCCCCAGTTGAGGCAGATGCCCCCCATATGCTCGCGTTCCACGCAGGCCACCTTGAGCCCGAGCTGGGCGCCGCGGATCGCGGCGACATAGCCGCCCGGTCCCGCGCCAATCACGATCATGTCGAAGCTTTGCGAAGCCATGGCTCTCTCCGTCCGTGTCAAATTAGTTTGGCATTAAACCATTTTCCGGAATGCTTCAATGCAAAGCAAACTCGGGCAGCGGCTTTCCTCTCCCTTGCCCCATCTTCGCGCAGCAAAGCGCAGAGCGAAAGGGCCCGCGCGATCACCTTCGCACGGGCCCTGCCGAAATGAAAAGCCTAGATTGTCCGTCGCTAACGGAGGCCTCAGGCGGCCTCGGTCTGCAGCTTGCGGATCGTGGAGCCGTAGCCGCCCGCCTCGACATAGGCGCGCTCTGCCGCGGTCGAAGCGCGCTCGAGCGCCGCGTTGCGGGTCGGGAAGCGGCCGAAGTCGCGGATCACCTCGCGATGGGCGCGGGCGTGCAGCAGGTTCGACGCACCGCTTTCCGGCATGCGCTCCTTCATCAGGCGGATGCAGCGATCCTGATCGCAGAGGTTTTCCGAATGCATCAGCGGCAGATAGAAGAACTGCCGCGCCGGCTCGTCGATCTTGAGATCCCAGCCGCGCCAGATCGCCTGCTTCGCCGCCGCCATCGCGACTTCATCCGAGGCAAAGGCCTTGCCGTTGCCGCGGAACATGTTGCGCGGGAACTGATCGAGCAGGATGACATAGGCCAGCGCCCCGCTCGGATAGGTCAGCCACAGACCGAAGCGGCCTTCCATCGCGGCCTCCCAGGTCTCTTCGAACTCTTCGCGAATGCGGGCGTCAAGCGCCTCGTCCGTCGCGTACCACTTCTTTTCCCCGACCTCGTCGAGCCAGAACGCCAGTATTTCCTCGGGCCCCTTCATGGCCACATGCTCCTTCTCGCCTCGCCCGTGACCGAGCGTCATGTAGAGGTTACATTCCACTCTGAACCGAGCAAAAGTAAAATATTCTGTCAATTACGACATTCCGCCAGTGCCGTAGGCCTCAGGATGACGCGTGAAGGGGGCCGGAATCGTCGTCCGCCTCCGCTTCCGCGGTCTCGATGGCGACTTCCTGCGCCACCGCCACGGCCACCGGCGAGGCGCTCGGCGAGACCGCCTGATAGGCGCTGGTGCTGTCCACAGAGGGCGCCGCGCGGCGGGTCATGCGGTAGAAGGCATAGCCGGTGAGGCTCAGCATGAGCACCGCGATGAGCGCGAAATAGGCGCCCGGGCCGAACACCTGCATGGCATAGCCGGTGATGATCGGGCCGGCGATGGCGCCCACCCCGTTGACGAACAGGAGACCGGCCGAAGCCGCCGCCATGTCGTCATGCTCGAGATAGTCGTTGGTATAGGCAATCAGCAACGAATAGAGCGGGTTGGAGGCCCCGCCGATGACAAAGGCCGCGGCCAGGACGACCACGAACTGGCCGGTCATCATGGTCGCGAAGACGGCGGCGATGCCGCCCATCAGAGCCACGATGGCGACCAGCCGGCGACGGTCCATCCGGTCGGAGAGCCAGCCCAGCGGATACTGGGTCACCAGCGCGCCGACATAGAACGACGCCACGAACATCGAGATCTGGCTCAGCCGCAGCCCGGCCTCGGCGGCGAAGACCGCCGCCATGCCGAATTGCGCGGCAAACACGCCGCCCAGCAGGAAGATGCCGACGAAGCCCAGCGGAGACACGCCGTAGAGTTCACGAAGGCTCATCCGCTTGGTGGTTGCGAAGGCGGGGGTCGGGCTCACCGACAGCAGAATCGGCGCGAACGCCACCGAGACCAGCACCGACGGGATCACGAACAGCAGGAAGCCCGAGGGATCGGGCACCAGCAGCATCGCCTGCGCGGCGATGATGCCCAGCATCTGCACCATCATGTAGGCCGAGAGCGCCTGCCCCCGGCTGTCGTTCGAGGTCGAGTTGTTGAGCCAGCTTTCGGCGGTCACGTAGACGCCGCAGTAGCAGAAGCCGATGATCATCCGCTCGATCGTCCACGCCACGGGATGCGGGAAAGACGGGTAGAGGATCAGCACCGCCGAGATGAACGAGCCAAGCGCCGCGAAGACCCGCACGTGCCCGACCCGGCGGATCATGCCCGGCGTTACAAGCGATGCGATCAGGAAGCCCGCGAAATAGGCCGACATGACGACCGACATGGAGAAGGCCGAAAAGCCCTCGCCGGAGCCGCGCACACCCAGGAGCGAGCCCTGCAGGCCATTGCCCAGCATCAGCAGCAGCATCCCCAGAAGCAGCGCCCAGGAATGTTTCAGAACGTCGAGCATGGCGGCTCTCCTTCTTGCGTCGTCTTGCGTCATGCCCGCGCGGTGCGGCGGCGATTCCGTTTCGCCAGAGCCGTCGCATCACGCTCCGTCAAAAGCAAGCACGGAGCGCCTAAGGAATCAGCAAAGACGCATCTCCGTAGGAGAAGAACCGATAGCGCTCCGAAATGGCATGTTCGTAAATGCCCATCATCCGCTCGCGCCCCATCAGCGCCGAGACCAGCATCATCAGGGTGGATTTCGGCAGGTGGAAATTGGTCATCAGCGCGTCGGTGACGCGGAAGTCGAAGCCCGGGTAGATGAAGATGTCGGTGACGCCCTGCCACGGCGCGATGGCGCCGCTGTCGCGCGCCGCCGTCTCCAGCAGGCGCAGCGCCGTGGTGCCCACCGGGATCACCCGACCGCCCGCCGCCCTGGTGGCGGCGATCTCGGCGGCGGTGGCCTCGCTGACCTCGCCCCATTCGCCATGCATCTTGTGGGTGGTCACGTCATCGACCTTGACCGGCAGGAAGGTGCCCGCGCCCACGTGCAGCGTCACCTTGGTGAACGCGACCCCGTGCGCCTCGAGCGCCGCCAAGAGCTCGGCGTCGAAATGCAGGCTGGCGGTGGGCGCGGCCACGGCGCCTTTCTTCTCGGCCCAGACGGTCTGGTAATCGCGCTTGTCCTGCGCGTCGGCGGCGCGCTTGGCGGCGATGTAGGGCGGCAGCGGCATGGCGCCAGCCTCGGCCAGCGCGGCGTCAAAATCTTCGCCCTCGAGGTTGAAGCGCAGCAGCCCCTGCCCCTCCTCGCGCGCCTCGAGCGTCGCCGAGAGCGTCTCGGAGAACACCACCGTCTCGCCCTCGCGCAGCTTCTTCAGCGGCTTGACCAGCGCCGCCCAGAGCCCGCCCGGGCGCGGCTCGAGCAGGGTGATCTCGATCTGCGCCTGCGTCACGCCCTGCGCGCTCTCGCGCGTGCGGTGCCCCGAAAGCCGCGCCGGGATCACCTTGGTGTCGTTCAGCACCAACCGGTCGCCGGGCCGCAGCCACTGCGTCAGGTCGCGCACCACCGCGTCGGTGATCCTGTCGCCCTCGGCCACCAGCAGGCGCGCCGAGGAGCGCGGGTTGGCGGGGCGGGTCGCGATCAGGTCATCGGGCAGATCGAAATCGAAATCGCTCAGGTGCATGGGGCCTCTCGGGTCGGGAAGGGTCTTACTGGCTGACGCTCGGGGGCGGGCGGCGGAAGATGTCACGGAAGATGCCCGGGGTGAAGGCCGAAAGCGGGTTCACCGAAACGCGCGGGCTGTCGGCCGCGCCCTTGAGGTTGAAGTTGAAGCCGATCAGCCCCTCGCCCTTGCGGGCGAAGAGCTGGCCGATGCCGTTCAGGATATAGATCGGCGACAGCACGCCCTGCATGTCCATGGTCTTGTCGGCGAGGTTGTAGAACCCGTCCATCGAGATGCCCATCGACGGGCCGATGCCGCTGGAGCGGGTCAGCACGACCTGACGCGGGCTGAGGCGAAAGCGTGCCTCGACCTCGGAGAAATAGATCCCCGCGCCGTTCAGCTCGTCGAGCAGCCCGACCACCGAGATCGCATCGAGGAGCCCGGTGATCGCGGGCGCGTCCTGCAACCGGGTCTCGCGGATCACGAGGTTGCCGTCATAGGTGCCGTCCTGCCCGCGCACCGGCACCAGCGTCAGGTCGAAGGTGCCGTCCTTGACGTTCTTGAACACGCCCGCCCCGGCCAGCACGTCTCCGGCGTCGCGCGCCTGCAGGCGGATGGCGCTGCCGCCGTTCTGCGGCACCAGCGTGCCCTTGATGGGCGCGCGCTCTCCAACCCGGGCGGTGAAATCGCCGACAAGCCCGCCGGAGTGCTGGAAGCGCCCGTCAAAACGGGTGAGATAGATCGAGTCGGTCACCTGCAACCGGTCGAGCGCGATCTGCATCGGCCCGCCCGCGCCGCCTCCGCCACCTCGCCCGAAGGGCGCGCTGCGCATGTCGACGCGCCCGCCGCTGAGCGTGATCGCAGGAGCCGCGCCGCGCCCGCGTGCGGTCAGCACGGCGGCGCTGTCGAGCCAGTTGCCCACCCTCAGCCGGGGCAGTTCGAGCCGCCCGAAGCTGCCATCGTTGTTCAGCACCACCCGGCCCTGCGCCTCGAGACCGGCGCCCGAGAGCGCCAGCCGCTCGATCTCGACCGGCTTGCCCAGCCGGCCCGCCACCTCGAGCGCCCCGGTCTGCTGCTGCGACAGCCTCCAGCCGAGCTGCGGCAACGAAATGCCGACCCCCGCCAACGACGAGCTGAGCGCGAAGCGCGGCGTCTCGCCCCGCGCAAGATCGATGCTCACCGCCGCACGGCCTTGCCCCGAGAGCGTGCCCGGCGCCAGCGTCAGCCCAAGCGCCTGCGCCACAGGCTCGGACAGCACGATGTCGCCTTCGACCCGGCTGCCGGCACCGGGCTCGAGCGGCTGCGACCAGCTGCCGTCGAAGGGCACGCCCGAGAAATCCACCGCGCCCGAGATCGTAACCCGCGCGTCATCCACCGCCAGCGCCAACCGCTCGGCGCTGAGCGTCTTGCCGGCCACCACCTGATCGCTGCTGACGTCAAAGAGCGTGCCGGTGATGTCGATCGACATGTCCTCGCGCTTCACGCCCTTTCTCAAGGGCAGCACGATGCTGCCCTCGACCTCGACAGTGCCCTCGCCCAGGGTCACCGGCCTGCCGGCCTTCTGCATGATCTCGAGCTTGGGACTATCGATATAGGAGAGCGCCGCCACCAGCGGCCCGCTTGCCTGCAGCGTCAGCTCGCCGGTGGCCGGCCTCTCGCGCATGTCGCGGATCACAAAGCGGCTGCCCGCGCCCTCGAGCACGCCGCCCTCGGGCGGGGTGACCTTGGCGGTCTCGACGGTGACCGCGAGGCGGTGGTCGTAGATCGTCAGCTGGCCCTCGGCCTCGGTCAGGCGCGGCAGGTTCCGGGCATAGGTCAGCTCGCCCTCCGCGATGCGTGCATCGATATAGGTCTCGGGTTTTGCGCCCGGCTCCATGCGCACCGAAAAGATGCCATCCTCGATCCGGCCCGTGTGCACATTGTCGGCCACCCATTTGCGCGGCTTGGCCTGAAAGCGCTCCGGCCAGTATGAGAGCAGCGTTTCGTGATCCATCTCCTCGAGCTGCCCGTCCAGCGCCAGCCGCCAGCCCTCGGTCTCGGCACTCAGCAGTCCTGACAGCCGCAGCGGCAGGGCGGGATCGGTGCTGCGGAAGCGGCCCAGTTCGAAGCGGAACGGCGCAAAGCCCAGCCGCCAGTCAAGCTCGGCCCCGTCGAGCGTGAAGGGGCGATCGAAGATGCCTTCCGCATCGGCCTCGAACCGGCTCACCCGGAACTGGCCGGTCATGCCGTCGGGCAAGCCGCTCTCGGCGCCGCGCAGCACCGCGCGCCCGTCCGAGATCACCGTGCCGACGGCGCTCTGCACCGCGATCTCGTCGAAGGTCAGCGCCGAGGTGGCGGGATCGTAGGAGAAGTAGGTCCGCGCCAGACCGAACGGGATCGGCTGGGTGCGGGCGTTGGGCTGCAGCACGCCGGCGCCGATCTGCAGCGTGGCGCTCAGCGCGCCAAGGTCGCCGGTCTCGGTCATGGTGCCGCGCAATGCGCCCGAGATCGGCGCCCGCAGCCCGCTCAGCCAGACCAGCGCCGGGCTCTGCGAGGCAATGTCCTGCGCCGGCAGCCCGGTGAGGTTCATCCCGAAGCTGGCCGAGCGCTCGCCGATCACGCTTTCGGCGTTGAGCGCCAAGGTCGCCGCCACGTCGCCAAGCCCCAGCAGAGCCACGTCGCCCGCCAACCGGAGCCGCCCGTCCTCCCGAGTGAGGCTCAGCCGGCCGCCATCGGCGGTCCAGCCACGCCCGGCGCGGGCATCCTCGTAGCGAATGGTCAGCGCCTCGGCCTCGATGCGGCGCAGGCTCTCGAAGCGCGGGTTCGACAGCGCCCTGTCGATTTGCTCGATCAGCGTCGGGATATCCGGTGCCCGCGTGTCGGCGGCAAACACGTCGCCAAGCGCCAGACCGACATTGCCGTCGCGGTCGCGTCGCATGCTCATCCCGGCGCCGGCCAGCCGCACGCGGCTGAGCTGGACCTCGCCGCGCAGCAGCGGCAGCGGATCGAGCCCGGCGCGCAGGTCGGCCAGTGTCGCCACAGGCACCCCGGCGCTGGTGCGGATATCGACATCCGAAAGCACCACCCGCGCCAGCCCGTCGCGCTCCACCGCCACCGCAACGTCGCCAAAGCCCACCGCGAGCCCCGGCAGCGCTTCGGCAAGGCGCGCCTCGATGCGCTCGCGCAGCCAGTCCGGAGCCGAGATCGGGCGCCCCACCAGCACCAGCGCGGCGATCCCCGCGACAAGCGCCAGCACCGCAAGGCCGGCCAGCCCCTTGACGATCCGGCGCAGGCCGCGACGCGGCGCGCGCGGGGCCGGTGCGGCAGGTTCTGGCGTCTCGTCGTCTTCGGTGGTCACTGGCGGTCCGGCCCGTTGCTTTGCTTTGTGCTCAAGGCGTTCTACACCGGGAGTCAGGAATAGAGAAACAGCAAGACCGGAGCCTGCCCGATGAGCGACACTGCCCCCGATTTCACCCTGCCCTCGACCGACGGCGCCGAGGTCACCCTCTCGGCCCTGCGCCCCGCCCCGGTGGTGCTGTTCTTTTACCCGCGCGACGACACCTCGGGTTGCACGGTCGAGAACCAGGATTTCAGCGCCCTGCTGCCCGAGTTCGAGGCCGCCGGCATCAAGGTTTTCGGCCTCTCGAAGGACAGCCTCGCCAGCCACGAGAAGTTCATGAAAAAGAAAGAGCTGACCGTGCCGCTGCTCTCCGACGAAGGCTCGGAGGTCTGCGAGGCCTATGGCGTCTTCAAGGAAAAGAAGATGTACGGCAAGACCTTCATGGGGATCGAGCGCAGCACCTTCCTGATCGACGCCGAGGGCAAGATCGCCAAGGAATGGCGCAAGGTGAAGGTGCCGGGCCACGCCGCCGAGGTGCTCGAGGCCGCCAAGGCGCTCTGAGCGATAGATCGCGGACGGGAAAGGACAGGCCGGCATGACCAAGACGCTGAGCGAGATGGCGGTGGAGGTGCTCACCACCGCCGACGGGCGCGAAAAGACCGCGCTGAGCCACGCCCATGCGCGCGCCTGGCGCGCCTCCCGCGAGGCCGGCGCGCCGATCCCCCTTGGCACGGCCCAGCCGCCGCTCCGCCCCTCCCGTCCCGACGCGCCCGAGCTGCTCGATCCGCGCGATGTGCCCAAGCGCAAGCCCGGCTCCGAGAAGGGCCGCATCGCCCTGTTGCACGCGGTGGCGCATATCGAGCTCAACGCGGTCGACCTGCACTGGGACATCATCGCCCGCTTCACCGACACCCGCTTTCCGCTCGGTTTCTATGATGACTGGGTGAAGGCGGCGGACGAGGAGTCGAAGCACTTCAACCTGATGTGCGACTGTCTCGAGGCGCAGGGCAGCTTCTACGGCGCCCTGCCCGCCCATGCCGGCATGTGGCGCGCCGCCGAAGATACGGCAGAGGATCTGATGGGGCGGCTTGCCGTGGTGCCGATGGTGCTCGAGGCGCGCGGGCTCGACGTCACGCCCGGCATGATCGAGCTGTTCCGCCGCGCCAAGGCCGAGGATGCCGTGGCCGCGCTGGAAACGATATACGCCGAAGAGGTCGGCCACGTCGCCTATGGCTCGAAGTGGTTCCATTTCCTCTGCGGCCGCCACGAGCTCGACCCGAAGGACGTGTTCCACGATCTCGTGCGGCGCTACTTCCACAGCACGCTGAAGCCGCCCTTCAACGATGAAAAACGCGCCGAGGCCGGATTGCCGCTCGATTTCTACTGGCCACTGGCCGAGGAATAATCGCTCGCAGGCAAACGTGCCGGGAAACAATGACGAAAAATTGAGCGCCCGGAAGCCCTTGGTGTCGGCGGATTTTCGCCAACCCAGCGCGATTCCGCCGCGTAAAAAGCGCAGCAAGCCCAAAATTGTTGCGATTTTGCCGCGGCGACTTTAACCCCTTCTCCAAGACGCCGGGTGGGGAACCGACGCGTTTGGAACTTTGACGGGAACAGGGGACAAAACCGGTGAGAACGCGTTTCGCGATCAGAACCCATGCGCTGCTCGAGCGCTTCTTTCCAGAACGTCGGGTGTTTCTAAAATCCGACACCGACACACGCTTCATCAGACTGCGCTCGGAAACTCAGGCGGTGGCCGCCTTCGGCGCCGGACTGCTGGTTGCCTGGACCATCGTCGCCACGGCGATCCTGCTGATGGACAGCATCAGCGCCGGCAATTTCCGCGAGCAGGCCAAGCGTGACCAGATCACCTATCAGCGCCGCCTCAACGAACTTTCGCACGAGCGCGATGCGCGCGCCGCGGAATCGCTTGCGGCGCAGGAGCGCTTCAGCACCGCGCTGGCGCAGGTCTCGGCAATGCAGGGCAAGCTCCTCGACAGCGAGGCGCGCCGGCGTGAGCTCGAGACCGGGATCGACGTGATCCAGGCCACCCTTCGCAAGACCATGAAGGAACGCGAGGAGGTCAACGACCGTCTCGCCGCGCTCGAGACCCAGATCGAAGGCGGCGACCTTGCCGTCGCCGGTGGCGGCGATGCCGATGGCACGCTCGATCTGCTGTCCGAGGCACTCGCCCGCACTGCCGAAGAGCGCGACCAGGTGGTTGCCGATGCGCAGGATGCGCTGGTGCGCGCCGATGAGATGGCCACCGAGCTGCGCCTGATGGAAGAGAAGAACGACCGGATCTTCCGCCAGCTCGAAGAGGCGATGACCGTCTCGGTCAAGCCGCTCGACAAGATGTTCACCGATGCCGGCATGGATCCCGACCGCATCATCAGCCAGGTCCGCAAGGGCTATTCCGGTCAGGGCGGCCCGCTGACACCGCTGACCTTCTCGACCCGCGGCGAAGAGCCCTCTGCCGACATGGAGCGCGCCAACCGCATCCTCGGCGAGATGGACAAGCTCAACCTCTACCGCATCGCCGCCGAAAAGGCGCCCTTCGCGGTGCCTCTCAAGGATCCGTTCCGCTTCACCTCTGGCTTCGGCCGCCGCTGGGGCCGCCTGCATGCCGGCACCGATTTCGCCGCGCCGCACGGCACGCCGATCTATGCCACCGCCGACGGCGTCGTCACCCATGCCGGCTGGCTGTCCGGCTACGGGCGTCTGGTGAAGATCCAGCACGAGTTCGGTATCGAGACCCGCTACGCCCACATGTCCAAAATCCGCGTGAAGGTCGGCCAAAGGGTCTCGCGCGGGGACCGTGTTGGTGATATGGGAAATACCGGACGGTCGACCGGGACGCACCTTCACTACGAAGTGCGCGTCGGAGGCGAACCCGTGAACCCCATGATCTACATCAAGGCTGCAAACGATGTTTTCTAAGAGCAAGATCAACGAGCCCGGCCCCAAAGCCGAGGACAACGCACCGAAGCCGGCCGCCGAAGCTCCGCGCGCGCCCGCCGGCGACTTCAAGCCGTCGGCACCGCCGAAAGCCAAGCCGCCGGCATCGGTGCTGTCGAGCGATCTGCACATCACCGGCAACCTCAAGACCACCGGCGACATCCAGGTCGAAGGCACGGTTGAGGGCGACATCCGCGCCCACCTGCTGACCATCGGCGAGAGCGCCACCATCAAGGGTGAGGTCGTCGCCGACGACGTCGTGATCAACGGCCGCATCGTCGGCCGTGTGCGCGGCCTCAAGGTCCGCCTGACCGCCACCGCGCGGGTCGAGGGCGACATCATCCACAAGACCATCGCGATCGAGAGCGGCGCGCATTTCGAGGGCTCCGTGCAGCGTCAGGACGACCCGCTGTCGTCCCGCGGCAAGGGCGCTCCCGCGGCAGCTCCGGCCCAGCAGCAGGCGCCGGCAGCTCCGCAGGGCCAGGGCAGCTAAGCCCTCCTGCCTTTCAGCCAGTCGAAACGCCGGGCCTCGCGCCCGGCGTTTTCGTTTGCGGCCACGGCATCCTGTCGGCATCCGCCCTGCCAGTCTCCAAAACGAAGAAGGCGCCGCAATCGCTTGCGGCGCCTTCTGTCTTTCTGGTCAGTTCCAGCCTCAGTGCGCGGTCGCACCGGCGGCGGTATCGTCGCCCTTGGCCAGGGCCGCGGCGGCCTCCTCGGCCTCCTCGTCCCATTCGATGGGCTCGGGCTTGCCGATCAGCGCGATCTCGAGCACTTCCGACACGTGCTTGACGGGGATGATCTCGAGCCCCTCCTTCACATTGTCGGGCAGCTCGGCCAGATCCTTCTCGTTCTCCTCAGGGATGAGAACGGTCTTGATCCCGCCGCGCAGCGCCGCGAGCAGCTTCTCCTTCAGGCCACCGATGGCCGAGGCATTGCCGCGCAGGGTGACCTCGCCGGTCATGGCGATGTCCTTGCGCACCGGCAGCCCGGTCAGCACCGAGACGATCGCCGTCACCATGGCCAGACCCGCCGAGGGGCCGTCCTTGGGCGTCGCGCCGTCGGGCACGTGCACGTGGATGTCCCACTTGTCGAAGCGCGGCGGCTTGACCCCGATCTGCGGTGCGATGGAGCGCACGTAAGAGGACGCGGCCTCGATGCTCTCCTTCATCACGTCGCCGAGCTTGCCGGTGGTCTTCATGCGGCCCTTGCCGGGCAGCTTCAGCGCCTCGATGTGCAGCAGGTCGCCGCCCACCGAAGTATAGGCAAGCCCCGTCACCACGCCGACCTGGCTCTCATCTTCCGCCAGACCGTAGCGATACTTCCGAACGCCGAGGAAATCGTCGAGGTTCTCGGGGGTGACCGTGACCTCTTCGGTTTCCTTCTTGACGATCTTGGTCACCGCCTTGCGGGCCAGACGCGCGATCTCGCGCTCGAGGTTCCGCACCCCCGCCTCGCGGGTGTAATAGCGGATGACGTCGGTCATCGCGTCGTCTTCGAGCGTGAACTCGCCCTTCTTCAGCCCGTGCGCCTTGATCTGCTTGGGCAAAAGGTGGCGCTTGGCGATCTCGGCCTTCTCGTCCTCGGTGTAGCCCGAGAGCGGGATGATCTCCATGCGGTCGAGCAGCGGCCCCGGCATGTTGTACGAGTTCGACGTGGTGACGAACATCACGTTCGACAGGTCGTACTCCACCTCGAGATAGTGGTCCACGAAGGTGCCGTTCTGCTCGGGATCGAGCACTTCCAGCATCGCCGAGGCCGGGTCGCCACGGAAGTCCTGCCCCATCTTGTCGATCTCGTCGAGCAGGATGAGCGGGTTCGTGGTCTTGGCCTTCTTCAGCGCCTGGATGATCTTGCCCGGCATCGAGCCGATATAGGTCCGGCGGTGACCGCGGATCTCGGACTCGTCCCGCACGCCACCCAGCGAGATGCGGATGAACTCGCGCCCGGTGGCCTTCGCCATCGACTTGCCGAGCGAGGTCTTGCCGACACCCGGAGGGCCGACGAGGCAGAGGATCGGGCCCTTGAGCTTCTGGCTGCGCGCCTGCACCGCGAGGTACTCGACGATGCGCTCCTTGACCTTCTCGAGGCTGTAGTGATCGTGATCGAGCACGTCCTGCGCCCGGCCCAGATCCTTCTTCACGCGCGACTTGGTGCCCCACGGGATCGACAGCATCCAGTCGAGATAGTTGCGCACCACGGTGGCCTCGGCCGACATGGGCGACATGTTGCGCAGCTTCTTGAGCTCGGCATCGGCCTTCTCGCGCGCCTCTTTCGAGAGCTTGGTGGCCTCGATGCGCTCGGCCAGCTCGTTGACCTCGTTCTGGCCATCCTCGCCGTCGCCCAGCTCCTTCTGAATGGCCTTCATCTGCTCATTCAGATAGTACTCGCGCTGGGTCTTCTCCATCTGGCTCTTGACGCGGGTCTTGATCTTTTTCTCGACCTGCAGCACCGACAGCTCGCCCTGCATCAGGCCATAGACCTTCTCCAGCCGCTCGCTGATCGGCAGCGTCTCCAGAAGCTCCTGCTTCTGCTCCACCTCGATGCCGAGATGGCCCGCGACGAGGTCGGCGAGCTTGGCCGGCTCGGTGGTCTCGGAGACCGCCGAGAGCGCCTCTTCGGGGATGTTCTTCTTGACCTTGGCGTAGCGCTCGAACTCTTCGCCGACGGTGCGCACCAGCGCCTGGATGGCGGCGGGGTCGCCGGGCATCTCGGCCACGTGCTCGGCCTTAGCCTCGAAGAACTCGTCATTCTCGAGATATTCGGTGATCTTCACACGGCTCTGCCCCTCGACCAGCACCTTCACGGTGCCGTCGGGCAGCTTGAGAAGCTGCAACACGTTGGCCAGCACGCCGGCCCGGTAGATGCCATCGCTGGTCGGGTCGTCGACCGCGGGGTCGATCTGGGCGGCAAGCAGAATCTGCTTGTCGTCGGCCATGACCTCCTCGAGCGCCTTCACCGACTTCTCGCGCCCCACGAAGAGCGGCACGATCATGTGCGGGAACACGACGATGTCGCGCAGCGGCAGAACTGGATAGGAGGAATTGAGAGGCTGTTGCATAAGCATTCCTTCGTCTTGGCAGGATGGCCCGGCCCCGGTTCTCCGGCGGCTCCCGCCATCCCCTGTCTCGGAGCTATTAGGTGGGGTCGTGCCCTTCGGAAATCAACCGCGCCAGCCTCCGGTCGGAGCAGCATGGCGAAGCGGGGCTGCGGCTGCAAGGCGACTTTTGCAGGATCGGCCGGAAATCCGTCTCCGGCAGCGCTGCCGTCTGCGCGAGGCACACGATTGCCCGGCCCGTCGCCGCGGGGGGAAAGAATGCGCCCCGCGCGGGGGCGCATCCACCGGGCCGGCTCAGTCCTTGGTCTTGGACTGAGCGGCTTTCATCCGTGCCAGAAGCTCGGCCTTGCTGTCCGCCTTGCCGGCGGCCGTGGCCTTGCCCTTGGGCGCGTCCTTGTGGCGGTCGTAGCGCGGGGCGTTGCTGCCCGAGCGCGCGCCGCCCGATTTCGAGTAATCCATGATCCGGCTCCTTGCCGCGAGTGCAGGCCCCGCTATTGCCGCAAGGCGGGGGCCCGCACAAGCATAACCGGATCAGGCGGCCTCGTCTTCCAGCGTCGGATAGTCGATCAGACCCTCGGCGCCGCCACCGTAGAAGGTGCTCTGGTCGCCCTCGTTGAGCGGCGCGTCGCGGCGCAGACGGTCGACGAGATCCGGGTTCGAGATGAACGGACGCCCGAAGGCCACCAGCTCGGCGTCGCCATCCTCGACGGTCTTCAGCGCGAGGTCGCGGTCATAGCCATTGTTGGCCATGTAGGCGCCGTCGAAGAGCTTGCGCAGGGCGGCGATACTCTGACCCTCTTCGAGCTCGCGCGAGCCGCCGGTGGCGCCTTCGACCATGTGCAGATAGGCGAGGCCATAGGCGTTGAGCTTCGGCACCACGTATTCGAAATCCGCCTGCGGCTCGGCGTCCTCGATGCCGTTGGCCGGCGAGAAGGGCGACAGGCGCAGGCCAGTGCGGTCGCCGCCGATCTCGCCGGTCACCGCGTCGAGCACCTCGAAGAGGAAGCGCGCCCGGTTCTCGATCGCGCCGCCATAGGCGTCGTCGCGCCGGTTGGCTCCGGTCTTCAGGAACTGGTCGATCAGATAGCCATTGGCACCGTGAACCTCGACTCCGTCGAAGCCCGCCCTGATCGCGAAGGCGGCGGCCTTGCGATAATCCTCGACCGTCGCCTTGATCTCGGCCTCGCTCAGCGCGCGCGGCTCGGAGGTGTCCTCGAAGCCATTCTGCGTGAAGGTCTTCACCCCGGCGGCAATCGCCGAGGGCGCGACGGGCGCCTGCCCGTCCGGCTGCAGAGAGGTGTGCGAGATCCGGCCCACGTGCCAGAGCTGGATCACGATCTTGCCGCCATCCTCGTGCACCGCGTCGGTCACGCGCTTCCACGCCGCGGCCTGCGCCTCGGTGTGGATGCCAGGGGTCTGGATATAGCCCTTGCCGGCGGGCGAGATCTGCGAGGCCTCGGTGATGATCAGCCCGGCGCTCGCGCGCTGGCGGTAGTACTCGACATGAAGGTCGTTGACGGTGCCATCCTCGTCATCGGCACGGTTGCGGGTCAGCGGGGCCATCACGATGCGGTTGCTCATCTCGATGGCGCCGGCGGTAAACTTGGTGAACAGGGCTTCGGTCATGGTCATGTCCTTTCGCGCTCGGGCCCGGAAGCGGGCCTCGCCTGGGTCGGAGGCAGGACATAGGTGCTTTCTGCGCCGCGGCAATGCCGGTCGGTGCCGGCCCGCGCCGATGGGCCGTTCACGAGTGCATGATCGACTGACGCGCAGGCAGGCCCGGAGCGGCCTGCCCCGTGGCGCGGCGCAACGGGGATATCACCGCGCCCACGACGACATGCCCGACCCCGCAAACCTTGGCACGGGATCGGAAAAGTCCCTGCGCGACCACGCGCCCACCCGCGACTCTTGCCCCTGCACGGCAGGCTCAGCGCATCACGGCCTCTGGAGACCTGCGCGAGACCCACGCCGGTTCGCCCCGACCTGCGACCACATGCGGTTTTGCCCTGCCGGACGCGCCTGCTATACTCCTTCTGTACTGGATCCGAACTGTGGGAGGAGACGATGCAGTCAGAACTCAAGACCCGCCGCCGCGTGCTGCGCCTGACCTATGAGCGCTATCTCGAGGCAGACCGCGCGTGGGTTCTCGCCCTCACCGAGATGAAGCGCTGGTTTCCGACCGGCGCCCGGCCCTACCGGGCAGCAATCGGCGATCCCGGCTCGCAGATGCGCCAGCTCTACGACCGGCGCGCGCTGGCGCTGGCCAAGCTCGAGGCGGCCCGGCTCAAGCTCGACACCGCCAAGCGGCGGCTGGCCGAGCGGCAGCGCCCCGCCCCGGTCCGCATCTACCTGCTGGCGGGCTGATCCCGCTCACTTCGCCGAGGGCAGACGGTTGCGCCAGACGAACTGGCGCAGCGCAAAGCGCGAGCGCACCGAGCGGATGCCCGGGATCCGGGTCAGCCTGTCCTGCAGAAAGCGCTCGAACCCGTGTAGATCCTCGACCACCACGCGCAGCAGGAAATCCTGACTGCCGGTCATCAGGAAGCCCTGCACCACCTCCTCGAACGCCATCACCCGGCGCTCGAACAGCGCCAGCGCCTCGGCCTCCTGCCGCTCGAGCTCCACCGAGACAAAGGCGGTGACGGGATAGCCCGCCCGCTCGTGGTC
>NZ_JBYNAH010000070.1:0-21606 GCF_059781815.1 Salipiger sp.
ATATCGAGACCCTCGCCCGCTCGACCCCGGTCAGCGATCACGTGCCGGTGGAGCTCGAGCTGCATGGCTGTCCGGTGTCGAAGACGCAGCTGCTCGAACTGATCACCGCGGTGCTGGCGGGGCGCAAGCCGCAGATCCCGGGCGAGGCGCAATGTACCGAGTGCAAGCGGAAAGGGACGGCCTGCGTCATGGTCGGCAAGGGCGTGCCCTGTCTCGGACCGGTGACGCGGGCCGGCTGCGGCAATCTCTGTCCCTCGGTCGGGCGCGGCTGCTACGGCTGTTTCGGCCCAGTGGCGGGGGCGAATACCGAGGCGCTCTCGGCGCAGTTCCGGGCGATGGGCGTCTCGGAAGAGGCGCTCAGGGCGCTCTACGGCAGCTTCACCTGTGCCGCGCCGGAGTTCGCGGCGGCGAGGGGCGACGATGACTGAGCGCACCATCAAGGTCGATGTGCTGGCCCGGGTCGAGGGCGAAGGCGCGCTCTACGTGAAGCTGCGCGGCGACGAGGTGGAGCGCGTCGAGTTCCGCATCTTCGAGCCGCCCCGCTTCTTCGAGGCGCTGCTGCGCGGGCGCCCGGCCACGGATGCGCCCGACATCACCTCGCGGATCTGCGGCATCTGCCCGGTGGCCTATGTCATGGGGGCGAGCCAGGCAGTGGAGCAGGCCTGGGGGCTCGAGATCACCCCCGAGATCCGCGCCCTGCGGCGGCTGATCTATTGCGGCGAGTGGATCCAGAGCCATGTGCTGCACGCCGCCATGCTGCACGCGCCGGATTTCCTCGGCCTGCCCGACGCGATGGAGATCGCGCGCGCCGAGCCCGAGCTCGTGCGCAGCGCGCTGCGGCTGAAGAAGCTTGGCAACGCGCTGATGGAGGTGATCGGCGGGCGCGCGGTGCACCCGGTCAACACCCGTGTCGGCGGCTTCTTCCGCGCGCCCGAGCCCGGGCGCATCGCGGCCCTCATTCCCGAGCTCGAATGGGGCGCCGAGGCCGCGCGGGAGATGGCGCTGGCCTTTGCGCGCTTCGACTTTCCCGAGGATGAGGGCGACTACACCTTCGTCTCGCTCGTGCACCCGGAGGAGTACCCCATCCTCGAGGGCCGCATCGCCTCGAACCGGGGGCTGGAGATCGGCAAGGAAGACTTTGCCGCAACCGTGCGGGAAACGCAGGTCGCCCGCTCGAACGCGCTGCACGCGCATCTGCCGGACGGCGCGCCCTACATGGTCGGGCCGCTGGCGCGTTACGCCAACAATTTCGCGCGGCTTCCCGAAGCCTGCCGCCGGACCGCCGCCGAGGCCGGTCTGGGACCGGCGGAGCGCAACCCGTTCAAATCCATCCTCGTGCGCATGATCGAGGTGCAGTTCGCCTGCCTCGAGGCGCTGCGGCTGGCGCGCAGCTACGTCCCGCCGGAGCCATCCTTTGTCGAGGGCCCGCCGCGCGCCGGTGAGGGCTTCGGATGCACCGAGGCGCCGCGCGGCATTTGTCATCATGGCTATGTGCTCGACGCGGAGGGCCGGCTGGTCTCGGCCAATATCGTGCCGCCGACCTCGCAGAACCAGCCGCAGATCGAGGCCGATCTGGCGCGCATCGTGGCCCGTTCGCTCGATCTCGACGACGCGGCGCTGCGCCATCGCTGCGAGCAGGCGATCCGCAATTATGATCCCTGCATCTCCTGCGCGACGCATTTTCTGAAGCTGACGGTGGAGCGTGACTGAAGACCTGCCCGCCTTCTCGCTGTTCATCGGGGTCGGCCACCGCTTCCGGCAGGACGATGCGGTCGGGCCGTGGCTCGCCGATGCGCTGGCACTGGCCGGCGTGCCCGCGGTCGCCCATTGCGGTGATGGCGCGGGCCTTGTGAGCCGCTTTGCCGAAGCCCCCGAGATCCTGATCGCGGACGCGACCCAGAGCGGCGCGGCGCCGGGAGTGCTGCGCCTGATCGATGCGCGCGCGGGCCCCTTGCCCCAGACCCTCTTCCGCAATTCGACCCACGAGCTTGGCCTTGCTTTCGCCGTCGAAACCGCGCGGGCGCTGGGGATGCTGCCGCGCAGCCTGTGGATCGTCGGGATCGAGGGCGCGTGTTTCGGCTTTGGCGAGGCGCTCTCGCCGCCGGTGGCTGCAACCGCCGAGCGGGTCTTCAGGGCGCTGGACAGGCGCTGAGCAAGGGGCGGCAGCGGCGTTTCCTCGCAAGTGCAGAAAAACGGTTGCGACGGCGCGGCACCGGGGCCGAGACTGGCGCGAGACTGGTCGGAGGAACGAGAGGCATGACGGATCAGGGTGAGACGCCGTTCCACGCGCTTGGCGCGGAGCAGGTGCTCGACGCGCTCGAGGCCACGACCGAGGGACTGAGCACGGACGAGGCGCAGCGGCGGCTGGCGCGGTACGGCGCGAACCAGCTCCCCGAGCCGCCGCGCCGCCCGGCGCTGCTGCGCTTCCTGCGCCAGTTCCACAACGTGCTGATCTACGTGCTGATCGGCTCCGCCACGGTCACGGCGGCGCTGCAGCACTGGGTCGATACCGGGGTGATCCTCGCGGTGGTCGTGATCAACGCGGTGATCGGCTTCGTGCAGGAGGGCCGCGCCGAGCAGGCGATGTCGGCGATCCGCGAGATGCTCGCGCCGCAGAGCATGGTGTTGCGCGACGGCCGCCGCCAGAGCCTCGACGCCGCGGCGCTGGTGCCGGGCGACATCGTCGTGGTCGAGGCCGGCGACCGGGTGCCCGCCGACCTGCGCCTGACCGAGGCGCGCGGTCTCAAGGCCCAGGAGGCGGTGCTGACCGGCGAGTCCCTCGCGGTCGACAAGGGCGCGGAGCCGGTGGCGCCGGAGGCGGCGCTTGGCGACCGCAGCCCGATGCTGTTCTCGGGCACGCTGGTGGCCTCGGGGCGCGGGCGTGGCGTGGTCACCGCCACCGGCAGCGCCAGCGAGATCGGCCGGATCAGCGGGATGCTGTCTCAGGTCGAGACCGTGCGCACGCCGCTGTTGGTGCAGATGGACCGCTTCGCGCGCTGGCTCACCGCCTTCATCCTGCTGGTGGGGGCGACCCTGCTCGCCTACGGCTACTACGTGCGCCAGCTGCCCTTCGCGGATCTCTTCATGGCGATTGTCGGTCTGTCGGTCGCGGCCATCCCCGAGGGGCTTCCGGCGGTGCTGACCATCACGCTGGCGGTGGGGGTGCAGGCGATGGCGCGGCGCAACGCCATCGTCCGCCGCCTGCCGGCGATCGAGACGCTCGGTGCGGTCTCGGTGATCTGTTCCGACAAGACCGGCACGCTCACCCGGAACGAGATGACGGTGGCGAGCCTCGCCGCCGACGGTCACGTCTTTGCGGTCGAGGGGGCGGGCTATGCGCCGAGCGGGGCGGTGCGCCGGGGAGAGGATCCCGTGACCTCTGCCGAGCACGGTGTTCTGGCCGAGTTCGCGCTGGCGGCGGGGCTCTGCAACGACGCGCTGCTGCGCCCGCACGAGAGCGGCTGGCATGTCGAGGGCGACCCGATGGAGGGCGCGCTGATGGCGTTGGCGGGCAAGATCACCGGCGACGGGCCAGAGCCGTTCCGCCACTGGAGCCGCAGCGATGCGATCCCGTTCGACGCCGCGCATCGCTACATGGCGGTGCTGAACCACGATCACGAGGGCAGCGCCCGCATCCACGTCAAGGGCGCGCCCGAGGCGGTGCTGGCGCTGTGCCGCGACCAGCGCGCGGAGGGCGGCGGCCGCGCACCGCTCGACGCCGCGAGCTGGCACCGGATGGTCGAGCGGCTGGCGGCCGAGGGCCAGCGGGTGCTCGCAGTGGCGACGCGGGCGGTGCCGCCCTCGCACACGGTGCTCGACAGCGGCGACCTCGCCGGGACGCTCACGCTGATCGGCCTTGTCGGGCTGATCGACCCGCCGCGCCCCGAGGCCATCGCGGCGGTGGCCGAGTGTCACGCCGCCGGCATCCGGGTGAAGATGATCACCGGCGATCACGCCGCCACCGCCCGGGCCATCGCCAAGCAGATCGGCCTGCGCGACACCGAGCGCGTGCTCACCGGCGCCGATGTCGACGCGCTGGAAGACGGCGCGCTTGCGGAGGCGGCGGTGCGGACCGACATCTTCGCGCGCACCTCTCCGGCGCATAAGCTGCGGCTGGTCAAGGCGTTGCAGGCGCGCGGGTTGACCGTGGCGATGACCGGCGACGGCGTGAACGACGCCCCGGCGCTGAAGCGTGCCGATGCGGGCATCGCCATGGGGCTGAAGGGCAGCGCCGCGGCGCGGGAGGCGGCGGCCTTCGTGTTGGCCGACGACAACTTTGCCTCGATCGCCGCGGCGGTGCGCGAGGGGCGCACGGTGTTCGACAACATCAAGAAGGTGATCAGCTGGACGCTGCCCACCAGCACCGGCGAGGCAATGACCATCGTGGTGGCGCTGTTCGCCGCCATGCCGCTGCCGATCACCGCCGTGCAGATCCTCTGGATCAACCTGATCACCGCCTCGACGCTCGGCCTTGCGCTGGCCTTCGAGCCGAGCGAGCCCGGCACCATGGCGCGCGCGCCGCGCCCGCGCGACGAGCCATTGATGAGCGGCGCGCTTCTCTGGCACATCGTGTTCGTGTCGCTGCTGTTCCTGCTGGCGGTGTTCGGGATGTATTTCTACACCATCGAGCGCGGCTCGTCGGTGGCGCTGGCGCAGACCGTGGCGATGAACACGATGGTGGTTCTCGAGATCTTCCACCTGTTCTTCATCCGCAACATGAACGCGCGCGCGCTGTCGTGGACGGCGCTTCGCGGCACGCCGGTGATCTGGGTCTGTGTCGTGGTTGTGGCGCTTGCACAGCTTGCGATCACCTACCTCCCCGCGATGCACGGCATCTTCGACACCGCCGCGCTGCCGCTGCGGGATGCCGCGCTGATCCTCGTCATCGGCGTCGTGTTCTTTGCGCTGATCGAGACCGAAAAGCAGCTCCGCCTGTCGCTGCGCGGCGAGACGCCCGAGCCACCGGCGGCCTGATGCGCCTCCTGCATCCGTGGCCGGGTGCCGCCCCCGGCGGCGGCAGGTGCGGGGTCAGCTCTCGGCCATCGGGCCGTTTGCGGGGCAGCGGAAGATGCTGACATTGCGCTCGAGAAACAGGGGCTTGCGGGCCGCGACCTCGGCATCGAGCGTGCAGCGCATGGCCATGTCCTCGAAGAAGTCCCGCATCAGCTCGGAGGGCACTTCGGTGCGCATGTAGGGCAGGTTCTTGACGATGAAGACCGAAAAGCCCTGATCGAGCCAGTAATCGAGCTGCCATTCCTCGCGTTGCGGTGGCCAGGCATGGGCCTGCACCTCGTAATCCTCGGTGTCTTCGTCGACGCCGTCGAGACCGTACATTACCGTGGGCATGGCGATCTGGAACACCGCGCCGGGCACGTTCTCGCGCACGCGCCGCTCTTCGCTGAGGTCCGGCATCTCCACGTCATATTTCGCCGCCAGCCGGTCCCAGCGCGCCAGTTCCATCGCCTGAGCCTCCATGCGCTGGGGCAGGCTGGTCTCGAGCATGGTCATGATGCGCTGGTCGGCATAGTCGCGCGCGATGAGGGTATCGACCTCCTCGCGGATCGCCGGGGCCGTGGCCTGCCGCAGCGGGATCGCGGCGTTCGAGGCGCTGAGCACAAGGCCAAGGGCAAGCGCTGCGGTGGCGCCGAGGCGCAGCACCGGCTGCGGCGCGGCGCTGAGCGCGGCGAGCGCCAGCGCGGCGAGCAGCGCGAAGCCGGCGAAGTTGGCGATCCAGAGATGCTCGGGCTGCCGCGACCCCACCAGCACCGCGGTGCCGGCGGTGGCCAGCACCAGCGCGATCCAGAACACGATCAGCAACGCCGTCTTGTCGAGTCTGGCGCCCGGCAGGAGCAGCGCCAGCGGTGCCAGCAGCGCCGCCAGGAGCCAGACCGCGTTGAGCCCCAGAACCGGGGTCGAGAGCCGCTCAAGCAGGGTCGACAGGCCCACCGTGCGATTAGCGTCGTCGGTCACCGACATCACCGTCTGGATTTTCTGGAACGCGAGGAAGCTGGCGAAATCCATCACGATGCCGATGTTCAGGATCGGCCAGGCGATCGCGGCGGTCAGCACGATGCGTGCGACCGAGGCGGCGCAGGCCCTGCCGCCCGCGCTGCGGGCCAGCAGGATCCAGTATCCCAGCGCCAGCGGCGCGAGGACCAGAACGCCGGATTGCTTGAAGCTCACGGTCAGCACCGCCATCAGCGCCACGATCACGTCCCAGCGGGCCGGACGGTCGCTGTCGAAGCGGACGAGCGTGGCCCAGAACGTGGCGATCAGCGCGGTCGACAGCGCCACGTCGCCCTTGGCGATATGGGACATGTAGACGCCCAGAGGGAACAGGGCGCCCACCAGCCCCACCGCGAAAGCGCGGTCGCGCGCGAGGCCGGTGTGCCGGGCAATGCCGTAGAAGAGCGGCGCGAGCAGCGCGCCGGTGGCGGCGGTCATCAGGCGAGCGGTGACATAGAACGGCGTCGCATCCTCGAAATACTGGGCCCGGAACCCGGCCGGACCCGACCACCAGTCGAGCACCTGCCCGATGCCGAAAAGGACGGCGAGACCGACGGCATTGAGGTAGTTGATCAGCGGCGGATAGAAATGCTGTTCGGGCACCAATTGCCCGGTCAGCACCTTGGCGGCCTCGTTGATCCGCTCGTCTCCGTGGAAATAGCCGTAATCCGTCCCGACAGCCCGCAGCAAAAATGCAACGGCGAAAAGAACGAAAACCGACATAGTTCCGACCCACTTCCGGCCAGATATACTCATAATACAGATCCTTGGAGCCGCCTGAGGTCAGACAGATACCACACAGCCGCAATTCGAAATAGTTTTTGTATGTATTGTCCCGATACCTGCACGAATGGCCAACGCCAGATCGGACTGTACCGGGAAAAGGGGGAACCCCGATGAATGCCGTGCTCACGTCTCTCGAGACCGCCTCGCCCAGTGTCGAAAATTCGCTCTACGTCGATCTCGACGGGACCTTGATCCGCACCGATGCGGCGCAGGAGCTTCTGATCGAGGCGCTGAAGGCGCCGGCGCGCTGGCCCGCCGTCTGGCGCGCCGCGCGGCAGGACGGGCGGTCCGGGATCAAGCATGCGCTCTGGAACGAAGAGGCCTTTCTTCCCGAGCTTCTGCCCTACAACGAGGATGTGCTGGCGCATGTGCGGCAGGCCCGCGAGCAGGGCCGCCGGGTGATCCTTGCCACCGCCGCCGACCGTCGCGTCGCCGACGCGGTGGCCGCGCATCTCGCGCTATTTGACGGTGTGCTCGCGTCCGAGCCCGGTCACAATCTGAAGGGCGCCGCCAAGCTCGAGGCGATCAAGGCCGATGCCGGGGGCGTGGCCTTTGAATATCTCGGTGACAGTGGCGCCGATATCCCGATCTGGGAGCAGGCAGGCTGGGCCGGATTCGTGGCGCCTGCCGGGGCGGTGGAAGAGGCGCGGCAGCGCAGCGCAGAGCGCACCACGCTGGTCTCGCAGGGCAACCGCTCGCTGGCCCGTGGCATCTGGAAGGCGATGCGGCCGCATCAATGGGCCAAGAACGTGCTGGTCTTCGTTCCGCTGCTGCTGTCGCACCAGTACGGCCATGCCGGGATGCTGCTTGCTGCCCTGATGGCCTTTGTCTGCGTCTCGATCCTTGCCTCCTCGGTCTACATCGCGAACGACCTCGTCGATATCGAGGCCGACCGGCGCCATCGCACCAAGCGCAACCGGCCGTTTGCCTCGGGCGCGGTGCTGCCGGTGCAGGGCGCTCTCGCGGCGGTGGGTCTGGCGACGCTGTCGCTATTGCTCGCCTTCGCCCTGCTGCCGGTGAAGTTCGGCGCGATCCTGCTCGTCTATCTCGTGCTGACCACCGCCTATTCCTTCGTGCTGAAGCAATTCTCCACCATCGACACCATCGTGCTGTCGCTGCTGTACACGCTGCGCATCGTGGCCGGGGCAGCGGCCTGCGGCATCGCGGTCAGCTCGTGGCTGCTGACCTTCTCGCTGTTCTTCTTTGTCAGCCTCGCCTATCTCAAGCGCGCCATCGAGCTTGAAAGCGTCGATGACGACACCAAGCTGCCGAGCCGCAACTACTGGGGCGCGGAACTGGCCACGGTGCGGGCCTTCGGGATCGCCAACGCGGCGGCCTCGATGCTCACGCTGGCGCAGTACATGTCGAGCGCCACCGCCAGCCAGACATACGGCGCTGCGGATCTGTTGTGGCTGGTCATTCCGCTGATGATGTTCTGGATCTATCGCACCTGGATGTGGGCCTGCCGGGGCAAGATCGGCGATGATCCGGTGATCTTCGCGGTGACCGACCGGATCAGCCAGCTGGTCTTTGCCACAACCGTTCTGGTGGTACTCGCCGCCCGCTATCTCAACATGGAGCCGCTGATCCAATGACGCTGCTCGGGTTCGCGCTGATCTTCGTGTCGGTGGCGCTGTCGGCGCTGGGGCAGACCTGTTTCAAGGCCGGTGTCACCGGGGTGACCTTTGCCGAGGGCGCAGGGGTGATCGGCAAGGCGACGGCGCTTCTGCTCTCGCCCTGGGTGCTGGGCGGGCTGGCCTTCTATGGGGTCGGCACCGTGCTTTGGCTGTTCGCGCTGAAACGGGTCGACCTGTCGCTGGCCTATCCCTTCGTGTCGATGAGCTTTGTCATGGTGGTCGGGGCCGGCGTGGTCTTTCTAGGCGAGTCCCTGACGATGCCGAAGCTGCTGGGCCTCGCGCTGATCATCGCGGGGCTCTGCGTCATGGCGCTGGACGGGGTGCGCTGAGCCCCCGCCTGCCCGAAGCCGACCGAGGCCGCTCCGCGGGACGCGGCCGCGTCAGGCGCCGACGATCATGCCGCCGTTGACGTGGATGGTCTGGCCGGTGATGAACGACCCGTCGCGCGAGGCGAGAAAGACATAGGCCGGCCCAAGCTCGCGCGGCTGGCCCACACGCCCGATGGGCGCGGCCATGGTCTTGAGCATGTCCTCGTCGAACTCTTCGAACACCGACTGGATGTCGGTGGCGACCGGACCGGGGGCGACCTCGTTCACGCGGATGCCGCGCGACATCACCTGCTTGGCCAGCGACCGGGTGAAGGTGGTGATGGCGCCCTTGGTGGCCGAGTAGGGCAGCAGGGCGTCGTTGCCGACGAAGGCGTTGATCGAGGTGGTGTTCACGATCGCCCCGCCATCGGGCATGTGCCGCAGCGCCGCCCGCGACAGGAAGAACATGCCGGCCATGTTGACGTCGAAATGCGCGCGCCAGTCCGCGTCGCTGACCTCGTCGAGGCTGTGATAGGCCTTCTGGAAGCCGGCATTGTTGACCAGAATGTCGATGCCGCCCCAGGCCTCGACCACCTTGGCGACGGCGGCGTCGCAATCGCCGCTCTGGCCGGTGTCGCCCTGCAGAACCAGCGCCTCGGTCCCTTCGGCCTCGAGACCCTTGCGGGTCTCTTCCGCCTTGTCCTCGGCGGAGTGGTAGAGGATGGCGACCCGTGCGCCCTCGCGCGCCATGTGCAGCGCGACCGCGCGTCCGATGCCGCTGTCGCCGCCCGAGATCAGCACCCGCTTGCCCTCGAGCTTGCCCGCGCCCCTGTAGCCGTCGTCGATATATTCCGGCGTGGGCAGGTGGGAGACATGTCCGTCCTTCATGGGGATCCTTTCGCTGGTCGCGCGTTGAAAGATCAGGTGTTGATCGCAGCCACGGCGCCGCCATCGGCGCGCCATGCCGATCCGTTGGTGAAACTCGCGCGGTCCGAGCACAGCAGCGCCGCCACCGCCGCCACCTCGTCGGCCTGCCCGCGGCGCTTGAGCGAGAGGTAGGGGCGTTCCTCGTCGAGGAAGCTCTCCACCGCCTCGTCCATCGAAACGCCCAGGGAGCTGGCGCGCTTTTCCATCATGCCATCGGTCATCGGGCTTTCGATGAAGGCAGGCATGACCGCGTTCACCAGCACGCCCTTCGGCCCGTAGGGCAGCGACAGCGCCTTGGTATAGCTCAGCAGCGCCGCCTTCGAGGCATTGTAGACCGCCTCGTCGGGGTAGGGCTGCACGGCGTTTTCAGACACCGTGAAGACCACGCGGCCCCAGCCCTTGGAGACCATGCCCGGCACCAGCGCCCTGGTCATCCGCACCGCCGACATGAAATTGGTGTTCCAGCACTCGAACCAGTCGTCATAGGCCATCTCGAGCGGATCGCCCTTGGCGCCGGTGATCCCGGCCATGTGCACGAGGATGTCGGCGCCGCCCTTCCAGCCGATCCGCTCCGCCAGTGCGGCCACCGCCTCGTCGTCGGTCAGGTCTGCGGCATATTGGCCGACCACGCTGTCGCCGAGCGTGGCGGCGGCCTCGGCAAGCGCCTCGTCTGAGGTGTCGGTCAGGAACAGCCTTGCGCCGTCCTCGGCAAGAACCCGCGCCGTCGCCAGCCCGATGCCGCCGGCGGCGCCGCTGATCACCGCCAGCCGTCCTTCTATCTTCAGGTCCATGGAACGCCCTTTCGTTGCTCGCCGGTCAAACCGGCGGGCGGGCGATCCGTTCCCGCCCGGACGCTTCAATCGGGCATTGCGGACGTTGCCGGGGCGCGGGCGCGGCCCGACGCCGCGTTTTTGACCACGGATGCCCCCGAAGGCGGCGGGATCAGAACCGGAAGACGACCTCGACGCCGCCCTCCGATCCCGGGCGCGGAGAGGTCACGCCGAGGGTCGAGCCGCTGCGCTCGGCGATGATCTGGACGATGGAGAGCCCGAGCCCGGTGCCATCCCCCGCGCCGTCGCCGCGGGTGAAGCGCTGGCTCAGCCGCGCCAGATGGTCGGCGGCAAGCGTGGGACCGTCATTGGCGACGAGAAGCTCGGCGCCGGGGCTGAGGCGCACCTGCACCGGGCCGTCCCCGGCCCCGTGGCGCAGGGCGTTTTCCAGCAGGTTGCGCAGCACGATGCCGAAGGCGTCGGCATCGAGATCGCTCTCGACCGGGGCATCGGGCAGGCTTAGCGCGATGCGCTGTGCCAGCGGCGCGGCGCGGGTGAAATCCTCGACGATGAGCTGCGCGACCGGGCGCAGATCCATGCGCGTGTCGAGCCGCAGCCGCGCGCCTTCGGCGCGGGCCATCTGCATCAGCTTCTCGGTGTAGCGGGTGAGGCGCTTGAGGGTTTCCTCGATCTCGGCGGCGCGGGCACGGGCGGAGGGATCGGCGCTTTCGCTCTGCAGCCGCTGCGCCTGCGCGATGGCGCCCGCCACCGGGGTGCGCATCTCGTGCGCGGCATTGGCGGCGAAGCTGCGCTCGGCCTCGAACCCGGCCTCGATCCGGCCCATCAGGGTGTTGGCCGACGCGACCACCGGCGCAAGCTCGCGCGGCAGCCCGCCGAGCGGCACCGGCACCAGATTCATCGGCCCGCGCAGCGCCAGCTCGCGGCGCACGCCCTCGAGCGGTCTCAGGCCCCGCCGTACCGCCAGCCAGATCCCCAGCAGGGTGAGCGGCACCAGCGCGAGCAGCGGCAGCAGCGAGGCCATCAGCGCGCGCCGATAGAGCAGCCGCCGCGCCGCGAGCGGCCGGGCGACCGCGATGCCCACGTCGCCGCGCCAGCCGCGGTCGACGTAGAAGCGCCAGCTGTCATCGCGCGAGAAGCCGAGCCCGGTGGGAAAGGCGATCTCGGAGGCGCCCTCGGAGCGCAGCAGAACGCCCTTGGTGTCGGAAAACACCACGAAGGCGGTGTCGTCGGCCTCGGCCCTGACGCGGCGCAGATCCTTGCCGTCGGGCCCGTCCTCGCGGTCGTCCTCGCGCTCGTAGCGCTCGTGCACGACGATGGGCAGGATGCGCTCGGCCGTGGCCTTGAGGTCGCGGTCGAACACCTCGTTCACCTCGTGATAGAGGCCGTTCAGGGTCCAGACCGTGGCCGCGAGCCAGAGCACCGAGACCAGCCCGCCGGTCAGCAGGCCGATGCGCGCGGTGAGGCTGAGGGGCTGTGTCATGGCTGGCCCAGCCGGTAGCCGAGGCCGCGCTCGGTCACGATCACCTCGCGGCCGAGCTTCTTGCGCAGGTGGCTGACATGCACCTCGATGGTGTTCGAGCCGATGCTGTCGTCGAAGCTGTAGAGCAGCTCCTCGAGCTGCGGCTTGGTGTGCAGATGGGTGGGGCGCTGAAGCAGGGCTTCGAACAGCGCCCATTCCCGCGCGGTCAGCGCCACAGGGCGTCCGTCGCGGGTGACCGTGCGCGCGGCGAGATCGACCTCGAGCGCGCCCAGCGTGATCAGCGGGTTGGGATTGCCGGCATAGCGCCGCGACACCGCGCCGATGCGGGCGGAGAGCTCGGCGAGGTCGAACGGTTTGACGAGGTAATCGTCCGCGCCGGCCTGCAGCCCGGCGATGCGGTCGCTGACCTGATCGAGCGCGGTGAGGATGATCACCGGGGTCACGTCGCCGCGGGCGCGCAGCGCCTTGAGGAACGGGATGCCGCGCCCGTCGGGCAGCATCAGGTCGAGCAGCACCAGATCGAAGGGTTGGGCATCGAGCGCCGCCTGCGCCTCGTCCAGCCGCCCGGCCCGGTCGACACCATGCCCGTCGGCACGGATCTGGTCGGCCACTGCCCCGCCCAGAACGGCATCATCCTCGATCAGCAGGACACGCATGACAGCCTCTTTTCCTTGGGTCGCATTACACTCCGCCGCGAAACTGAAGGCAAGCTGAAGCACTTTGCCGGAGCGCTTCAGCAAGGCATCAGGCGCGCGCGGGAAAACCGGCCCATAGACCGGGGCCAGGCCCCTTTCCCGACGGAGATGACCGATGAAACTCATGCCTTCCCTGCTTGCCGCCAGCACCGCGCTTACCATGCCGGGCCTGGCAAACGCCGCTCAGGTCACGCTCGACACCACGCTGCGGAATTATGGCGGCGAGAACGCCTATCTCGCCTATTACATCACCGATGCGCAGGGCCAGTTCGTGCGCCACCTTTGGGTGGCCTCGGGCAAGTCGCGCTGGTGGGATCATCTGAGCAACTGGTACGCCGCCACCGGCGGATCGTCGGCGCAGATTGCCGGCCTGTCCGGGGCCTCGGTGGGCTCGGGCCGCGCGCTCGAGGTGACCGTCGATATCGAGGATGCGCTGATCGACGCCGGCTACCAGATCCGCGCCGATGTCGCGGTCGAGCACATGCCCGACAGCCCGGCCGAGATCGTCGTGCCGCTCGACAGCTCTGCCGCCGGTCAGAGCGTCGCGGGCCGGGGCTACATCGCCTCTTTCAGTTTCGACATGTGAGGCCCGCCATGTTCCGCGTCCTGCACCGTATTGCCGGGCTGGTCCTGGCCCTCGTCCTGACCGTGGTCTCGCTGACCGGCGTGATCCTGTCGGTCTTTCCGCTGCTCAATGCCGACCGCACGGCGGCGCGCCTCGATGCCGGCGCGCTGGCCGAGGCGGTGATGCAATCGGTGCCGGGCGCGGAACAGATCCTCGTCGACAGCAACAACGTGGTGACTGCAGTGGCCTTCGGGCCGGAGGGGCTCAGCCGGCAGCTCATCGACCCGGCCTCCGGCGCGGTTCTGGGGCCGGTCTCTGACAGCGGGCTCGAGCTCTGGTTCGAAAGCCTGCACCGGTCGCTGTTCCTGTCGGACAGCGGCCAGATCGTCGTTCTGTTCGCCACGCTCGGGCTGATCGGGCTTGCGGTGAGCGGCCTGTGGCTGGCGGCACGGCGGCTTGGCGGCTGGCGCAGGCTGTTGGCCCGCGACCGCGGCACCGGCGCGGGGAGGTTGCACCTGCGTCTCGCGCGCTACGCGCTCGTCGGGCTGATGCTGTCGTCGCTCACCGGTCTGTGGATGGGAGCGGCGACGCTGGGTCTGATCGACGAAGTGCGCCCGCTTCCGGCGGTGCCCGCGAGCGTCAGCAGCGGCGAGGCGCTGCCCGCCTCGGAGCTTGCGGCGCTGAGCGCGATCCCCGGGGACGAGCTGCGGGCGATTGTCCTGCCGCGCGCCAACCTTCCCGGGCAGGCCTGGCAGGTCGAGACCGACGCCGGTGCCGGCTATATCGACCCGGTCACCGGCGAGATGCTGAGCTGGGCCGACCGTCCGCTGAGTTCCAGGATCATGGATCTGGTGCACATGCTGCATACCGGCCAGGGAGCGGCCTGGATCGGGCTGCTTCTCGGGCTTTCGGCGCTGAGCGTGCCGGTGCTCTCGGGCAGCGGTCTGCTGCTCTGGCTGTCGGGGCGCTCGCGCCCGTCCGCGCTGCCGCAGACCGACGCCGCCGAAGCCGATCTCGTGGTGCTGGTTGGGTCCGAGGGCGGCACCACCTGGCGCTTTGCCCGCGCCTTCGCGACCCAGGCCCATGCGGCGGGGTTGGGCGTGCATCTTGCCGAGATGAACGCCTTCGCCCCCGAACGCTACACCGGTGCCCGCGCTATCCTCGCCTTTGCCGCCACCTATGGCGACGGCGATGCCCCGGCAGGCGCAACCGGCTTCCTTGACCGGCTCGACGCCCTCGACGCGGCCCCGACGGCGCCGCTCTCGGTGCTGGGCTTCGGCGACAGCAGCTATCCCGCGTTCTGCGGTTATGCCGCACAGGTGGCCGAGGCCGCCCGGGCGAAGGGCTGGGCGCAGACGCTGGAGCTTTGCCGGATCGACCGGCAGTCCGCCGCGGGTTTTGCCGACTGGGCGCGCAACTGGAGCGCCGCGACGGGGATCGCGCTTGGCGACGTGGCCGAGGCCCTCGAGCCGCAGCCGACGCGCGAGCTGATGCTTGTCTCGGCCCATTTCTACGGCGAAGACGTGCAGGCCCCGACCGCGATCCTGCGCTTCGCGCTGCCGCCGCGCACGCTCTCCGAGCGGCTGTTCCGGCGCGGATGGGGCGGGTTCGAGGCCGGAGATCTGCTCAACATCCTGCCCGAGGGCTCGGAGGTTGCGCGCAGCTATTCGTTGGCCTCCTCGGCGCGCGACGGCTGGGTCGAAATCTGCGTCCGCAAGCGTGCCGGCGGGCTGTGCAGCGGCCAGCTCTTCGCGCTCGAGCCCGGCGACACGATCACCGCCCGGCTGCAGCCGAACCCGGCCTTCCATGCGCCGAAGGACTCTGCGCCGCTGATCCTGATCGGCGCGGGCGCCGGCATCGGGGCGCTTGCGGGCTTTATCCGCGCCAACCGGCGCAAGCACCCGCTGCAGCTGGTCTACGGCAGCCGGTCGACCGGCGCCGACCTGCCTTACGGCGCCGATCTGGCAGAGTGGCAGGGCGAGGGGCGGCTCTCTGCCCTGAGCCTCGCCTGGTCGCGGGGCGACCGTCCGCGCTATGTCCAGCAGGCGATCGAGGACGATGCGTCGCGGCTGCGCGAGAGCATCGCCAGGGGCGCCCGGGTGATGATCTGTGGCGGGCGCGAGATGGGCGCGGGCGTGGCCGCTGCACTCGACGAGGTGCTGGCCCCGCTCGGCCTGACCACCGAGATGCTGAAACAGGAGAACCGCTATGTCGCAGACGTCTTCTGATCCGTTTGCCCGCACTAGCCTCAATGGCACGACCATGGGCACGCATTGGTACCTCACCTTTCACGGCGCGGAGTTGCCGACCTTGCGCCCGGCGCTTCAGGCCGCGGTCGACCGCGTCGATGCGCAGATGTCGCTCTGGAAACCCGAGAGCGCGCTGAACCGGCTCAACGCCGCCGCGCCCGGCGCGTGGGTGCCGCTGCCGCCCGAGACGATGGCGGTGCTGGAGCGTGCGCTCGAGATCGGACGGCAGTCGGGCGGCGCCTTCGACATCGCCGTGGCCGACGCGGTCTGCGCCTGGGGCTTTGGCCCGGATGCGGCCGACCCGCACCGTATGGCGTCGCTTCTGCGGACGCCGCGCCGCCGGCGGGCCCACGATCTGCTCGAACTCGATCCGGCGGCGGGGCGGGCACGCAAGCACGCCGAGACGCGCTTCGATCTGGGCGGCATCGCCAAGGGCTATGGCACCGACGCGCTGGTCGAGGTCGCCCGGGCGCAGGGTCTGAGCGGTTTCACCGCCGGGATCGACGGGGATCTGCGCTGTGTCGGCACCCAGCCCGACGGCAGCCCCTGGCCGATCGCCATCGAGGCGCCCGAGCACGACCGCCGCGCGGTGCAGTCTCTGGTGGAGCTGAGCGACTGCGCCATCGCCACCTCGGGCGATTACCGGCACTGGACCGAAATCGCCGGACGCCGTCTGTCGCATACGATGAACCCGGTGACCGGCGGCCCGGTGATGGCGCCTCCGGCCTCTGTCACCGTGCTTGCCGAGGATTGCATGAGCGCCGATGCCTGGGCCACGGCGCTGATGGTGCTGGGCGAGGAGACCGGGCGCCAGCTTGCCAGGGCGCGCGGCATCCGGGCGATGTTCCTGACCCGGGCCGAGGCCCCTTGAGCGAGGGCGCCGCTCAGCCCCGCAGGCCGAGACGCCGGGCCAGCCGCCGTTCGAGCTGCACCAGCGCGTCGTAGATCAGCACCGCGAACAGCCCCACGATCAGCCCGCCCTGCAGCACATAGGCGGTGTTGTTGGTCAGCAGCCCCGCGATGATCACCTCGCCCAGGGTCCGCGCCGCGACGGTCGAGCCGATGGTCGCGGTGCCGAGCGCGATGACCACCGAGAGCCGGATGCCGGTCAGGATCACTGGAAGCGCCAGCGGAAGCTCGACCTGCAGGAGCCTCTGGCGACGGCTGAGGCCGATGCCGCGCGCGGCCTCCATCGTTGCGGGCGGCAGACCCGAGAGGCCGGTCACCGCGTTCTCGAAGATCGGCAGCAGCCCGTAGAGAAACAGCGCCACCAGAGTCGGTCCTGCCCCGAACCCGAGCGCCGGGACCGCGAGGGCGAGCACCGCCACCGGCGGAAAGGTCTGGCCGATATTGGTGATGGTGCGCGACAGCGGCCGGAAGGCCGCGCCCGCGGGCCGCGTCACCAGGATCGCCAGCGTCACCGCGACAAGCGTCGCAGCGCATGAGGCCAGCGCCACGAGCCCGAGATGGCTGAGCGACAGCGAGAGCAGCGAGGCCCGTTCATAGATCACCGGCCCGCCCTCTGGCGCAGCGGGGGCGAAGACCGGCGCGAACCACTCGGGCCGGAGCACCAGCGCCACAAGCAGCGCGACCAGCGCTGCGCGCAGCAGCGCGCCGGCGCTCATGCGTGCGTCTCCGCGCGCGTCCGGATCGCATCGAGCGTGACCCGTCCGACCGGCGCGCCGTCGCGGGTCACCGGCAGCGCGTCGCGCCCGGTCCAGAGGCAGATCGACAGCGCGTCGCGCAGGCTGGTCCCGGCGTCGATGGCCGGGCCGTCGGCGGCGCCGTCCTCGACGATCTCGGACACCGCAAAGAGCGACAACAGCTTCAGCGGCCGGTCGACGCCGCCGACCATCTCGGTCACGAAGCCGGTGGCGGGATGGGTGATGAGCTCGGCCGGGGTGGCGTATTGCACGAGCTTGCCGGCATCCATCACCGCCACCCGGTCGCCGAGCTGGATCGCCTCCTCCATGTCGTGGGTGACGATCAGGATGGTCGAGCCAAGCGCCCTCTGAATGCGGCGCAGATCCTCCTGCGCGCGGGTGCGGATGATCGGATCGAGCGCGCCGAAGGGCTCGTCCATCAGGATCATGTCGGGGCGCGAGGCCAGCGCCCGCGCCACGCCGACGCGCTGCTGCTGTCCGCCGGAGAGCTCTCCGGGGTAGCGGTCGCGGAATTCCCCGGGCGGCATCGAGAACAGCTCGAGCAGTTCGTCGACGCGGGCGCGGATCTTGTCGCGCGGCCAGCCGAGCAGACGCGGCACCGCGCCGATGTTGCGCGCGACGCTGTGATGCGGAAACAGCCCGTGCCCCTGAATGGCATAGCCGATGCGCCGCCGCAGCACCTCCTTGGCAAGCCCGGTCGTCGGCTCGCCGTTGATCCGGACCTCGCCCGAGCTTGGCTCCACCAGCCGGTTGATCATCCGCAGCAGAGTGGTCTTGCCGGAGCCCGAGGTGCCGACGATGGCCGTGATCGTCCCGGCCTCGACGGTGAGCGAGACCGCGTCCACCGCCGGTTTGCCGTCGTAAAGCTTGCTGATCCGGTCGATCTCGATCATGCGCCGTGCTCCGGGGTGGGGCTGGCCAGCTCGACCAGGATGTCCATGACGATGGCGGCGGTCAGGGCGAGCGCCACGGCGGGCAGGGCGCCAAGCAGGATCAGATCGGTCGCGGTCTGGTTGAGGCCCTGGAACACGAAGCTGCCGAAGCCGCCGCCGCCGATCAGCGCGGCGATCACCGCGAGGCCGATGTTCTGCACCAGCACGATGCGCAGCCCGGCAAGGATCACCGGCAGCCCGAGCGGCAGCTCGACCTGCCAGAGCCTCTGGCGCGGGGTCATGCCCATGCCTCGGGCGGCGTCGCGGGCGGCGGGCGGCGTGCTGTCGAGGCCCGCGACCGTGTTGGCGACCACTGGCAGCAGCGAGTAGAGCACCAGCGCGAGGAAGGCGGGGGCAAAGCCGATTCCGGCGATGCCGAGCGCCTCGGCGCCGGGCAGGCTGTCTCCGATCCAGCCGAGCAGCGGGATCATGATGCCGAACATCGCCAGCGACGGGATGGTCTGCAGGAAACTCAGCAGCGGCAGAAGCGCGGCGCGCAGGCGCAGGTTGCGATGACAGGCGATGCCAAGCGGAAAGCCGATGCCGGCGGCCACCGCTAGCGAGCCGAAGGCCAGCCCGAGATGGCGCCAGAACGCATCGGTGAAGGCGGCGCGCCGCCCGTCATATTCGCGAAAGATCGACAGCTCGCTCAGCGCGCCCGATTGCAGGACCAGCGCCCCGGCGACAAGTGCCACGCCTAGCAGCGCGGCCCGCGCCAGCGGTCCCGGGGACAGCGACGAGAGCGCGTCGGCCATCAAGAGGCCGAGGATCACCAGCAGGTACCAGAACCCGGATGCCGGCGAGACCCGCGCGTAATTGCCGGCGCCGTCGAGCAGGGTCTCGGCCCCTTGCGCCAGCAGCCAGAGCGCCCCGCCGAGCCCCAGCGCCGCCCCCAGCAGCCGCAGCCACGGCCAGCGTGCGGCAAGGCCGAGCGTCAGCGCCACGGCGATCGCGGCAAGCCCTGTGGCAACGGCGCCGGGGCTGGCGACCGACCACAGCGCCATGCGCTCGCCCGCGACGATGCGGTTCGCCGCCAGCGTCATGAACGGCGCCAGCAGCGCCAGAGCGCCGAGCGCCGCAAACACGGCGCCGGGCGCCGAAATGGCGGGACGGTTTCGGGCGGGCACCGTGACGGCGCTCAGTCGAGCACGCCGATGGTGGTCAGATACTCGCGGGCCACCGCCTCGGACGGCTCGCCGCCGACCTGGATGCGGCCGTTGAGGTCCTGCAGGGTCGCCATGTCGAGATCGGCAAAGATCGGGTTCAGAACCTCGGCAATCGCCGGGTACTCATCGAGCACGGCGTCACGCACCACCGGCGCGGGCTCGTAGACCGGCTGCACGCCCTTGTCGTCTGCCATGACGACGAGACCGGCGGCGCCGACGCCGCCATCGGTGCCATAGGCCATTGCGGCGTTCACCCCGGAGGTGCCGCGCGCCGCGGCCTGGATCGTCGCGGCGGTGTCGCCGCCCGACAGGATCACCGTCTGATCGGGGGTCAACTCGAACCCATAGGCCTCCTGCATCGCCGGAAGCACCGCGGGCGAAGAGACGAACTCGGTCGAGGCGGCAAGCTTCACGTCGCCGCCATCCGCGACCCAGGCGCCGAAATCGGACATGGTGACGAGGTTGTTGTCGCTGGCCAGCGCGCCGGTCAGGGCGATCGCCCAGGTGTTGTTGGCGGGGGCGGACTGAAGCCATGTCAGGTCGTTCTCCGCGGCGTCGAGCTCGGCGGCGCGGGCATAAGCCTCTTCCGGACTCTTCCAGACCGGGCTGTCGGCCTCGTTGAAGAAATAGGCCGCGTTGCCGGTGTATTCTGGGTAGATGTCGATCTGGCCGGCAAGCAGCGCCTCGCGCACCACCTGCGTGCCGCCAAGCTGTAGCCGACGCTCCACCGGCAGTCCGGCATCCTCGAGCGCCAGGGCGATCACGTTGCCGAGCAGCCCGCCCTCGGTGTCGATCTTGGAGGAGACGACGATATCCGCCTGAGCGGCGGTGCCGAGCGCTCCGGACAGGGCGAGAATGGCGGTAAAGATGTGCGATTTCATGGCGATCTAAGCTCCTCCGGCGGGGTGACCGTGCCTGTGCAGGGTGTTTCCTCCCCGAACCTAGCGCAACCTCCGGTCTCACCAAGACTTAAATCGCCGGGGTTTTGCCGTGCCGGCCGTGCGGGTCTGGCGGCGCTGCCGCGGCGAGAGCGACGGGCCTGATCTGCTTCGCGAGCGGCAACAGGTCGTCGCGATCCGGCGGCCCGATGCATCGTGGCCGATCAGGATCACCGGGCCTGCCCGGCGCGGGCGGCAGCCGCTGCCGGCCTCAGACGAGAAGGCCGGGTAGCTTTCCGGCGTCGGCGGCCTCGTGGCAATGGTCGATAAAGGCCTGAATGGTGCGCGAGACATGGTCTGCGCGTGACAGGGCGATGCCGAGCTGCAGAGGCTCCACATCGCTCTTGAGCGGAATGAACTTGAGCAGCTTGCCGTCCATCGCCGAATCCGAGACCGTGCGCATGTTCGAGATCCCGAAGCCGAACCCGTTGGCAACGAGGCTGCGCTGCACCGACACTTCTCCGGTGCGTTCGGCGATGCGCGGGCGGCGGCCAAGGGCACGGAAGAACGACAGGAAATACTCAGAGCTGTGCGGCAGGTCGAGCAGCACCATGTCGTGATCGACGAGATCCGCCACCGAGAGTTCGCGGCGCCCGGCCAGCGGATGCGCCACGTCGACCATCACGTAGGGCGGCAGGCTCTGCAGCGGCTGGAAATCGATGTCGCTGGGCAGCGACAGGTCGTAGGTCAGCGCCACGTCGATGCGCGAGGCGCGTAGCGCGTCGAAGATCTGTGCCTGATCCAGCTCGGCCTGCGTGAAATCGACGTTTTCGTACTTGTCGACAAAGCTGCGGCGCAGCTGCGGCACCATGAGCTGCACGAAGGTGCGCATGCAGCCGACGCGCAGCGAGCCGCGCACGCTGCCGGTGTAGATATGCGCCATGTCGTTGAGCTTGTCGGCGGCCTCGATCACGGCGCGCGCCTGGGTGATGAAATGCTCGCCCGCCGGGGTCAGAACCGACCCCTGCGAGTGGCGGCGGGTGAAGAGCTGAACGCCGAAGCCGGCCTCGAGCTGGGCGATGGCGGAGGACATCGAGGGGGCGGTGACGTTCACCTTGTCGGCGGCCAGCGCAATGCTGCCCGCTTCGCCCACCGCGATGAAATACTCGAGCTGTCGCAGGGTAAACCGGAGGGGCATGTCCTTCACCTTCGTCTTTGCCACCCCGGAACCTCACCGGAGCGGCGCCTTGGCCATGTGTCGCCGGGCGCAGCATAGTGCGGCGCCCCTGCGGGATCGAGAGCGTGCGAGGCCGGGGCGCGTAACCGCGCCGCGAACGGCGCGCGGCGATGCACGAATGCGGCACTTAGGGCAGACCATGCCGCGGGGATCGCCCCGCGCGGTCACCCCGTCAGCGGGTCGGCTGGGGTCTTTGCCGGAACGGTTGCGGGCGCGGGTCTCAGTCCGGGATCACGGCGGTGGCGTCGATCTCGACCAGCCATTCGGGACGGGCCAGCGCGACCA
>NZ_JBYNAH010000354.1:0-2994 GCF_059781815.1 Salipiger sp.
CATCGTGGCGGCGGTGGGGCCGGGGGTGACCTGGCCCGCGGTGGGCGACGTGGTCTGCGCGCTGCTGCCGGGTGGCGGCTATGCCGAATACGTGGCGACCCCGGCGGCGCATTGCCTGCCTGTCCCGGAGGGCATGGCGCTGCGCGAGGCGGCCTGCCTGCCCGAGACCTATTTCACCGTCTGGTCGAACGTGTTCCAGCGCGGCGCGCTCAAGGCCGGGGAGCGTTTCCTGGTGCATGGCGGCTCGTCCGGCATCGGCACGACGGCGATCCAGCTGGCGCATGTCATGGGCGCGCGGGTCTTCGCCACCGCCGGCTCTGAGGAGAAATGCGCCGCCTGCCTGGCGCTCGGCGCCGAGCGCGCGATCAACTACCGCGAGGAGGATTTTGTCGAGGTGCTGCGCGCCGAGGGCGGGGCCGACCTGATCCTCGACATGGTGGGCGGCGATTACATCCCGCGCAACGTCAAGACGCTGGCCGACGATGGCCGGCTGGTGCAGATCGCCTTCCTGCAATCGCCGAAGGTCGAGCTGAACTTCGTGCATCTCATGGTGCGGCGGCTGACCATCACCGGCTCGACGCTGCGCCCGCAGAGCGTCGAGGCCAAGGCGCGCATCGCCGCCGCGCTGCGCGAGCATGTCTGGCCGCTGCTCGACGCGGGCCGCGTCGCCCCGGTGATGGATTCCGAGTTCCCGCTCGAGCAGGCCTCGGCGGCGCATGCGCGCATGGAGAGCTCGGCCCATGTGGGCAAGATGGTGCTGAAGGTCTGCTGAGCCTTGTCAGGAGATCTGTCCGGCGCGGGTGCAAGGCCCGCGCCGGAACGAATTTTAGAACACGCGGCTCAGACCACGGCGCGGCGGTAGAAGTGCCAGGTGGCGTGGCCGAGCACCGGCAGCACCACGATGAAGCCCAGCAGCAGCGGGATTGCCGCGAGCATCATCAGGATGCCCACAGTGGCCCCCCAGCACAGCACCACCATCGGGTTTGCCTTCAGCACCCGGATCGAGGTGGCCACCGCCATCGGTGCACCGACATGGCGGTCGATGACCAGCGGGAAGGACACCACCGAGGTCGCCAGCGCCACCAGCGCGAAGCCCGCGCCGACACCGCAGCCGATCACGATCATCCACCAGCCGCCGGAGGTGCCGAAGAGCTGGTAGAGGAAGCCCGAGATGGTCTCCGGCGTGGCGGCCCCCATGGTCATGGCGTGGATCTCGGCGGCGGCCAGCAGCCAGAGCACGAAGAGCGCGGCGAGGTAGATCCCCATCACCAGCAGCGCGCCGAAGCCCGGCGTGCCCATCACCGCGAAGGCGTGGCCCCAGCGCGGCAGCTCGCCCATCTCGCGCTGCCGGCTCATCTCGTAGAGCCCGACCGCGGCCACCGGGCCGAGCAGGGCAAAGCCCGCGACCAGCGGGAAGAGCATCGGCAGCAGCGCCATATGCAGGCCGATGCCCATCAGCACCAGCCCGACCACCGGGTAGACCAGCATCAGCGCCATGACGTCGCTGCGACAGGCCTTGAAGTCCTCCCAGCCGTCCCGGAGCGAGGCGCTGATGTCGGAGAGGTCCATGCTTCGGACCTCGGGGGTTTGCGCGTGGTCGCTGCCGAGCGCGCGGGTGCTGGCGGCGAGGTGCTGACCGGCGCCGCTCAGCTGCTGAGCCGTCCAAGACAGCGGGTTTCCGATCGTGTGGGACATGGGTCTCCTCCCTCTGGCAACTGCGGCGCCAGGAGAGGTCCGGCCGGGAACGCGCGGGGCCGGACCTGCCGGCACCCTGTGGCAACCAGCATAGCACGGTTTTCGCGCCGGCTGCTTCACGAGCGCTTGTCAGGCTGGCGCTGGGGGCTTGTGCCCGGAGGCGCCCCGGCGCAGGCTCTGCGCCAAACGACGCGCGATCAGAGGAGGATCCCATGGCGGAAACCGCACGTACGGTCATCATCGAGGAACATGGCGGGCCCGAGGCTCTGAAGCTGGCCGACTGGCCGGTGGGCGATCCCGGGCCGGGAGAGGTCCGCATCCGGCACAAGGCCTGCGGGCTGAACTTCATCGATTGTTACCAGCGCTCGGGGCTATATCCGATGACGCTTCCGCATGCGCTGGGTATGGAAGCCTCAGGCGTGATCGAGGCAGTGGGCGAGGGCGTGATGCATCTCGAGGTGGGTGACCGGGCCGCCTATGCCGCGGCGCCTCCGGGGGCCTATTGCGAGGCGCGGGTGATGCCCGCGGCGCAGGTCTGCCGCCTGCCCGACGCGATCTCCTTCGAGGAGGGCGCGGCGATGATGCTGAAGGGGCTGACGGTGCAGTATCTCTTCCACCGCACCACGCCGCTGCAGGCCGGCGACACGGTGCTGTTCCACGCCGCGGCGGGCGGCGTCGGGCTGATCGCCTGTCAGTGGGCCAAGTCCGAGGGCATCCGGCTGATCGGCACTGCCGGCTCGGACGAGAAATGCGCGCTGGCGCTGGAGCACGGGGCGGATGCCTGCATCAACTACGCCACCGAGGACTGGGTCGCCCGCGTGCGCGATCTGACCGATGGCAAGGGTGTTGACGTGGTGATGGACTCGGTCGGCAAGGCCACCTTCGAGGGCTCTCTCGATTGCCTGAAACCGCTGGGGATGATGATCTCCTTCGGCAATGCCTCGGGCGCGGTCGAGGCGTTCAACCTCGGCCTGCTGGCGCAGAAGGGCTCGCTCAAGGTGACGCGGCCGACGCTCTTCACCCACATCGCCGATCACGGCACCTGCCAGTCGATGGCGGGGATGCTGTTCGGCAAGGTGTCTTCAGGAGAGGTGAAGATTCGCATCGGCCAGCGCTTCCCGCTTGAGGACGTGGCCGAGGCGCACCGGGTGCTGGAGGCGCGCCGCACCACCGGCCAGACTATCCTGACGCTGGAGTGATCTGATCGAGCGCCCCTTGCGGGGCGCACAGGTCCTGCCCGGTCCCGTCTTCGCCGGGTCCGGGCGGTCAGGGGGCGCTGCCCCCTCTTGGCCTTCGGCC
>NZ_JBYNAH010000071.1:0-20840 GCF_059781815.1 Salipiger sp.
CTTGCCGGCGCGCACGAGCCCGTCCTCGGCAAGCTTGGGAAGAATGTCCAGATCGCCGCGCAGGCGCGGGCCGGGCGCCTCGAGCGCGGCGCAGAAATTGTCGAAGTTGCGGTAGGTCCCGCGATGATCCGTCGCCGCGACGAGCACCTCGCCGGGCTGCGCGTCGACGCTGGTGATCAGCCGCGTCGCGCGCCCGAAGACCGAGGTGGCGATGCTGAGCTGCGCCGCGTTGAGGTTCGTGTGCCCGCCCACCACCGGCACGCCATAGGCGGCCGAGGCATCGCGCAGGCCTTGCAGCAGCGGCGCGGCGGCGGCCTCGTCCGGGGCCCAGACCTGATCCACCAGCGCGACGGAGCGCCCGCCCATGGCGGCGATATCGCTGAGGTTCACCATCATCGCGCACCAGCCGGCAAACCACGGGTCGTCGCTCACGAAGCCGGGGATGAAACCCTCGCCGGCAAGCAGGTCGTAGCCTCCGTCGCGCGGCAGGGGCGCCGCATCGTCGCCCGGTCGGCCCTCGGAGGAGGCGCTCAGCCCGAGCGCGCGGGTCGCGCGGGCGATGCCGAGCTTGGAGCGGATCGAGGGATGATCGCGCAGGCCGCGGGCGAGGTCGTCAAGGCTCATGCGGTCAGCCTGCGGGGGCGGTGATACCAGCCCGCCACCGGATCGGCGCAGGGCGGGTAGTGGGCAAGGTCGGCCTCCATCCGCATATGCGGGGTGCCGTGGATCAGGACCTCTTCGAGCGGGTGCCAGCGCAGGCGGCGGAACAGCACCACGTTCTGCATCTGCACGTGGGCAAGGAAACGCGTGCAGCCGCGCGCGTTGGCGGTGCAGACCGCCAGCCGGATCAACTCGGCCCCGAGCCGCCCCACGGCGCGGAAATCGCTGTCGACCGCGAGGCGCGAGCCCCACCAGAGCCCCGGCGTTTCCTCGTGGATGCGCACCGTGCCGACCACCTGGTCGGCCTCGTGGGCATAGGTCGAAAGCGCCACGAGATGGGTGGCGATCAGGTCGATCCCGTCGCGGTCATGCTCGGAAAAGATGCCCTGTTCCTCGACAAAGACACGGTGCCGCAGCGCCTGCGCGCCCTCGGCCTCGAAACGTTTCGAGGCGGCGCGGATGTAATAGCCGGGGCTGTGGAAGTCGCGCGGTTCGAACTCGATCATGCCGCGTCTCCTTCCGGCACCTTGAGCTTCTCGTAGGTGGCCAGCGCCGAGCAGGCGCCGCATTTGCCGCAGCCCGCCTTCATCTCCGACGACAGGATGCCGGCGCGGGCGATCATCTGGCCGAGCGGGCGCAGGATCTCTGCCATGAAGGCGGCGCTTGGTGCCGGGTGGCTTTCCAGCGGCGTGCCCGAGATCGGCACGAAGGGCACCACGAAAGGGTAGACGCCCATGGCGCAGAGCCGCGCGCTCATCTCGAGGATCGCCTCGGGCGTGTCGCCAAGCCCTGCAAGGATGTAGGTCGAGACCTGCCCGCGCCCGAAGACCTTCACCGCTGCCTCGAAGCTGGAGAAGTATTTCTCAAGGGGCACGCTCGCCTTGCCGGGCATGATGCGCTGGCGCACCTCCGGGGTGACCGCCTCGAGATGCATGCCCAGCGTGTCGATACCGGCGTCGAACATGCGCTGGTGCCAGGCGTCGTCTTCGGGCGGCTCGCACTGGCCCTGCAGCGGCAGGTCGACGGCGGCCTTGATCGCCTCGGCGCTCTCGCAAAGCACCCTGGCCCCGCGATCCTTGCCGGCGGGCGTGCCGGTGGTCAGCACCATGTGGGTGACGCCGTCGAGCTCGACCGCGGCCTTGGCCACCTCGGCCAGCTGCTGCGGCGTCTTGTGGGCGATGGTGCGGCCCGCGGCGAGCGACTGGCCGATGGAGCAGAACTGGCAGGTCTTCTTGCGGCTCTCGTAGCGGATGCAGGTCTGCAGCACCGTCGTGGCCAGCACGTCCTTGGAGTGCAGCGCGGCGATGTGACTGTAGGGAATGCCCTCCGCGGTCTTGAGCTGGTAGAACCTGGCCGCCGTGGGAAAGCGCACAGTGGCGACGAAATCGCCGTCACGGGTGACGCGGGCCTCGCCTGTGGCGTCGGGCGCCTCGACCAGGAACGGGCTGTCGAAGCTCGGGGCGGTGTGGACCGGGATCATCACCGTGCGCGCGCCGATGGTGATCGCCTTGTGATCCGAGGGGCCGGCCCCGCCGCGCCGGCTTTCGTGTCCGGCCCGGGGATCGACGAGGCGCATCCCGCGGGTCTGCAATTCGTTGATGAGCTGGGCCTCAGACATCCTGCTCTTCCTCCTTCGGTTCCGGGGTGGGTTCGGTGACGTGGCGAGTAAGGGCGGGCCGCGCATCGTGATTCAGCGACAGCAGCTCGGGCCGGGCATAGTGGCCGACGCTGTCCATCATGCGCTTGCGCTTGGCGACGAGCTTCATGTCGAGATCGGCGATCAGGATGCCCTCGCCTTCGGTCAGCGGCTCGGCGAGGTGGCGGCCTTCCGGCGAGATGATGCAGGTCATGCAGCCGGAGCGCATGGCCTTCTGCAGTTTCGGGTCGGGATGGATCTGGGCGATCTGCGCCTCGGTCAGCCAGCCGGTGGCGTTGACCACGAAGCAGCCGGATTCCAGCGCATGATGGCGCATGGTGACCTCGATCTGGTCGCGGAAGATATCGCCCACGAGGCTGCCGGGGTAGTGGCCGGCGTGGATTTCCTCGTGCTGGGTCATCAGGGCGTAGCGGGCGAGCGGGTTGTAATGCTCCCAGCAGGCCAGCGCGCCGACGCGGCCCACGCGGGTGTCGACCACCTTGAGGCCGGCGCCGTCGCCCTGCCCCCAGACCATGCGCTCGTGATAGGTCGGGGTGATCTTGCGCCGCTTCAGCGCCAGCGTGCCGTCGGCATCGAAGATGAGCTGGGCATTGTAGAGCGAGCCGTGGTCGCGCTCGTTGACGCCCAGCACCACCACGACCCCGCGCTTGCGCGCGGCATCGGCCACCGCCTGCGTCTCGGGCGAGGGCACGACCACCGCTTCCTTCATCAGCTCGAGATGCGGCGCCCCCTGCTGCACCGGGGGCAGCACGAAGCTGAAATAGGGGTAGTAGGGCACGAAGGTCTCGGGGAAGACGATGAACTGCGCGCCCTTGTCGGCGGCCTCGGCAATGGCGTTGAGAACGCGCTCGATGGTGCCGGCGCGGCCCGTAAGATCCGGGGCGATCTGGACGGCGGCGGCGCGGATGGTGTCGGTTCGCATGAGCTTGCCCTTGAGGGAAACGAATGGGCCGGACCGCGACGCGGGCGGCCCGAAAACCGGGGGCAGAGGCCGCCCCCGGAGACAGGGTCAGACGGTCCAGGTGTCGAGGATCACCGCGTTGGCCTTCTTGTGCAGCAGGATGCAGTCGAGCACGTCCTGCGGGGCGATCGGGGTGATGCCCGGCAGCAGCGAGGGCTCGCCATGGCCGTAAAGCGCCTGCAATGCGAAGCGGCAGGCACACACTTTGCCGCCTTCGCCCATGAACTTCTTCAGATTGACTGCAAAGTTCTGGTGCCCCGGGAAGGCCTCGTCGCCCAGCGTCGGAAAGCCGCGCTGGATGCCGAGGGTGACGCCGGGACCGTAGAGCAGGATCGAGGTCTCATAGCCTTTGCGGTTGAGGCGGATGGCGTTGAGGATGTTGACGAGGCCGATGGAGCCCTCGAAGGCGACGGTGTGGAAGGTGACAAGCGCCTTCTCTCCCTCGTCGGCCTTCACATCCTCGAAAACCTTCTCTTCGTAGTTGACGAAGAAATCCCCGTCCTTGTGCGCTTCCTTGGTGACTTCAGGCATCGTGCCCTCCTTGTTGGTTATGACCTCATGGTTGGCGCACGCAAATTGATTGCATCAATAAGCAGTTCAATGTACATACAATAAAAGAGGTATGGATCGCCGATCTTTGACCGCCACGCTGAATAATTGTGCAAATTCGGCGAGGTTTTCGCTTCAGATCCCGCCGCTGACAGCAAAACCCGAGACGGCTGCGACCAATGATTCTGCCAGAGGCATACAATCTCCCCTTCAATCCCGTCGGCGCATCGCATACACATTCCGAAACTCGAAGGCAGGACAGATGATCGACTGGGTTCCCGACACACTCGCCAGCGGCAAGCCGCGCTATCAGGCGATTGCCGACGCCATTGCCGTGGACATCCGCAGCGGCAAGCTCGCCGACGGCATGCGCCTGCCGCCGCAGCGTCGGCTCGCGGCGGCGCTCGGGATCGATTTCACCACCGTCAGCCGCGCCTATGCCGAGGCGCAGGCGCGCGGCCATGTCGAAAGCCATGTCGGGCGCGGCACCTTCGTGAAGGGGCATGTGGTCGCCGACCGCCCCGACCCCTCGCGCAGCGCCGAGGCCGACCTGTCGATGAACATGCCGCCCGAGCCGCAGGATCCCGAGCTGCGCCGCCGCATGCAGGAGGGGCTGGGCTATGTCTCGGCCAATCTCATCGACCTGCTGCGCTACCAGAGCGCCACCGGCTCCGAGCGCGACCGCGTCGCCGCCTCGAGCTGGCTGAGCATGCGCGGCATGGTGCCCGCGCTCGAGCGGGTCGCGGTGACACCGGGGGCGCACGCCACCATGGCGGCGATCCTGTCGATCATCACCCGCCCCGGCGACACGGTGCTTTGCGAGGCGATCACCTATCCCGGCATCCGCAACGTGACGGGCCGGCTGCGCCTGAACCTGATCGGCATCGAGATGGACGCGGACGGCATCCTGCCGGCGGCGCTTGACGCCGCGATCCGCGCGCACGGCCCCAAGGCGCTCTATCTCAACCCGACGCTGCAGAACCCGACCACGCTGACCATGCCCGAGGCGCGGCGGCTCGAGGTGGCCGAGGTGCTGCGGCGGCACGAGCTGATGCTGATCGAAGACGATGCCTATGGCTTCATCCCGGCCAAGGCGCCGGCGCCCATCGCGCTGTCGGCGCCGGATCTCACCTGGCACATCGGCGGGCTGGCGAAATGCATCGGCGCCGGGCTGCGGCTGGCCTTCACCATCGCGCCAACGCCGCGCTGCGCCCACCATCTGGCGCAGTCGATCCGGGCGCTCTCGGTGATGCCCTCGCCCTTGTCGATGGCGCTGGTCACGCAATGGATCGAGGACGGCACCGCTGACGGCATCCGCCGCTTCATCCGCGCCGAGAGCGCGGCGCGGCAGGCGCTGGTCGCCGAGGTGTTGCCCAACATGCGCTATCGCGGAGCGGAGAATGCCTTCAACATCTGGCTCGAGCTGCCCGAGGGCGTGGGCCGCGCCGATGTGGTCGCCCGCATGGCGCGGCGGCAGATCGGGCTGATGCCCTCGGACGCCTTCACCGTGCTGGGCAGTCCGGGCGAGCAATTGCGCGTCTGCCTCGGCGGGCCGACCACGCGCGAGACCCTGCGCGAGAACCTGCACGCGCTCGCCAACGCGCTGACGCCGAACAGTTTCATGGGCTGAGACTGTTCACGGGCTGAGGCCAGGCCCGCCGGTCAGCTCGCCTTTGCGCCGAAACCGTGCATGCCCTTGGCCCACTGAATCGCGACAATCATCCCTTTGACCGGGGGCAGCATCGCGAGCGACAGCGCCACCGTCCCGACCCCGAGGATCAGCGCCAGCATCAGCGGATTGTCGAGGAAACTCTTGTACATCAAGTGCATGGCAAAGCCCATGATGTGGCAGACAAGCAGGATCACGACATAGGCGGGACCGTCATCCGCACGCTGCGGCGTCAGGTCCAGGCCGCAGGCGGCGCAGGTCGGTGCCACCTTGAGATAGCCGCTGAAGAGCTTGCCCTCACCGCAATCCGGACAGCGCAGCCGAAGTCCCTTGAGGCTCGCATCCCTGGTGTCTCTTTGCTCGCACATGGTCCGGGTCCCGCTCTGGTCAAAACAGCGAGGCAGGACATCGCATCAATCAATGCTGCATGCAATAGCTTACATTGCATGCAGTCAATCCAAGAGCGCGTGAGCGGCACCCACCCGCGCAGGCGCCCGGGACGGCCACCGCCCGCTCAGGCTGTCGACGCCAGCGCGCCCCGCCCCGGCCGATCCCAAGCGGCGACGACCACGGGGGACATCCCTCGTGCCGGCGCCGCGCAGGGCCTCGACAGAGGAGGCGCGCCGGTCAGCCCTGTCAGGCCGCCACCAAGCGCTTGCCGCTCTCGCCATCGAAGTAATGCAGATCCGCGGCATCGTAGCTCAGCGGAATCGACGTGTCGCGGCGCAGGGCGACGTTGGGTGCCAGCCGGGCCGTCATTTCGGCACCGCCGAAGCGGCAGATCGCCATCGTGTCGGACCCCAGCGGCTCATAGACCTCGACCACCGGCGACAGACGCGCCGTGTCGCCCTCCGCCCATGTCAGATGCTCGGGCCGGATCCCCACATCGAGCCGCGCCCCGTCCCGGGCGGCGACCTCACCCAGCTCAAGCGTCTCGTTGCCGGTCTGCAGCCGCGGCGCACCGGCGCTGCGGTCGAGCACCCCGGAGAAGATGTTCATCTGCGGCGAGCCGATGAACTCGCCGACGAAGCGGCAATTCGGGCGCTCGTAGAGCTCCATCGGCGGGCCCTCCTGCACGATATGGCCGGCCTTCAGCACCACCACCTTGTCGGCCAGCGTCATCGCCTCGGTCTGGTCGTGGGTGACATAGACGGTGGTGGTGCCGAGCATGGCGTGCAGCCGCTTGATCTGGGTGCGCATCTCGACCCGCAGCTTGGCGTCGAGATTCGACAGAGGCTCGTCGAAAAGGAACACCGACGGCTCGCGCACGATGGCGCGCCCCATGGCGACCCGCTGGCGCTGACCGCCCGAAAGCTGGCCCGGCTTGCGCTCGAGATAATCGCCGATCTGCAGGATGCGCGCCGCCTCTTCCACCTTGGGGCCGATGTCCGATGCCTTCCAGCCGCGCATCTTCAGGCCGAACCCGATATTCTCGCGGATCGTCATGTGCGGGTAGAGCGCGTAATCCTGGAACACCATGGCCACGTCGCGGCCCTTGGGCTCGACCTCGTTGACCACGCGGCCGCCGATTCTCAGCGTCCCGCCCGAGATCTCCTCAAGCCCGGCGATCATCCGCAGCATCGTCGACTTGCCGCAGCCCGAGGGGCCGACAAAGGCGACGAACTCGCCATCTTTCACATGCAAATCAACACCATGGATCGCGCGATGCGCGCCGTAGTTCTTGACGATGCCCTCAAGCTGGATCTCTGCCATGTGGTCCTCCCTGACCTGCGGCCCCGGAAATGTGGGGTTGCATTATCGATATTAGTGATGTTATCGATATTGATAATGAACGACAAGGGCAAAGCCGCAAGGCCCCGCCCGACCGGAGGAGGACCGGCACAGAATGGCCGTTGAGAGTTTCACCAGCATGACCGTGAGCGATGTCACGCCGCGCCGCACGAGCAAGCGCAGCCATGCGCTCTTCGAGGCGCTCGAGAAGGAGATCGTACTGGGAACCCTCAAGCCCGAGCAGGCGCTCACCGAGATGGATCTCGCGCAGCGCTTCGGGTGCAGCCAGGGCACGGTGCGCGAGGCGCTGATGCGGCTCAACGAGGAGGGGCTGGTCAACCGCCTGCCCAACCGCGGCACCACCGTCGCCCCCTGTCATGCCGATGACGCCCGCGCGCTGCTGCATGTGCGCCGCGAGGTCGAGTGCACCTATCTCGACCGCGTGGTGGCGCGCGCCGATGCGGTGCTCGAGCAGGAGCTGCACGACCTGCTCAACGCCATGCGCAATGCGGCGCGGGATGGCGACGAGTACCGGCTCTCGGTCTTCGACCGCGCCTTCCACCGCCGCCTCTTCGAGGCCGCCGAGCTGCCGCTGGTGGCGCCGATCCTGACTCGTTGCCTGATCCACAACCACCGCTTCAAGATCCTCAACGCCCAGCCCAACCGCGAGTTGGAGGCCACCGCCGAGCGCCACGTGCCGATCCTCGACGCGCTGGCCGCCCGCGATGTCGCCGCGCTGCGCGAGCTGCTCTCGCATCATATCGCCACCATCGTCGATTTCGGGCCCGACCTCAGCGACACCGGTGAAAGCGCGTGAGCGCGCCGTCGCCCACCATGCGCACCGTGCTCGAGCGGCTGGCACAGGAGGATGCCGGGCTTGCCGATCCGACCCTGATGGCGCCGCAGCACGCCCGCGCGCTGGCCGAGCTGACCAATTTCCGCTGGAACGCCGAGCTGCCCGAGATGGCCGAGGCACGCACGGTGATCCATGCCGACCTGCCGGCGCGCTGGGTGATGCCGGAGAACGACACTGGCGCTGAGGCGATCCTGCACGTGCATGGCGGAGGCTGGGCGCTGTGCTCGCCGATGACCCACGAGGGCGCGGCTCGGCGAATCGCCGAGGCCTGCGCCTGTCCGGTACTGACGGTCGATTACCGCCTCGCCCCCGAGAACCCCTACCCCGCGGGCCTGTCGGACATCCTGCGCGCCTGGCGCGCCCGCGATCCCGCCCGCCGCTGGAGCCTCGCCGGCGACAGCGCTGGGGCAAACCTTGCCCTGGCGGCGATGCTTCACCTGATCGACGAGCGCGCCGAGCTGCCGGCCTGCGGGCTGCTGTTCTACGGTGTCTACGGCGCGGATTTCGAGAGCGAGAGCTACATCCGCAACGCCGACGGCCCGGGCCTGACCCGCGCCAAGATGATGCGTTACTGGGACTGGTACGCCCCCGAGACCAAGCGCGGCGCGCCAACCGTGGCGCCGCTGACGGCCAGCGACGCGCAGCTGCGCGCGCTGCCGCCGCTCTACCTGAATGCCGCCGAGCTCGACCCGCTGCTCTCGGACACCGAGGCGCTGGTCGCACGGCTCCGCGCGCTTGGCCGCGCCGACGCCTACGACCTGATCGAGGGCGTCGTGCACGGCTTCATGCAGATGGGCTCTGCCCTGCCGGAGGCGCGTGACGCCTTCATCAAGGCGGGCGAGGTCTTTCGCAGGATTACCGCCCCGTAGGGGCGGAAAAACAGGGAGGAAGTTATGACATTCAAGACATTGACAGGGATCGCCTCGACGCTGGCGCTCTGCGCGGGCATGGCCAGCGCCGACAGCACGGTGCGCTTCTGGTACCATTTCGACAATGCCGACAACCCGATGGATGCGCTTGTCGCCGCCTTCGAGGAGGCCAATCCCGGCATCACCGTCGAGGCCGAGAACATCCCGTGGAACAGCTATTACGACCAGCTCTACACCGCTGTGATCGGCGGCAACGCGCCCGACGCGGCGATGGTCAAGATGTTCGCCCAGCCCCGCCTCGTCGAGATGGGCGCGCTGCAGCCGATCGATGACTGGCTCGCCAGCTGGGACGGCGCCGACGGCCTGCAGGACAACCTGATCGAGCTCACCAAGGGCCCCGACGGCAAGCAATATTACCTGCCGGTGCAATACGTGGTGCTCTATCTCTACTACCGACCCGACATGTTCGAGGAGCTGGGCCTCTCGGTTCCCACCACCTGCGAGGAATTCCGCGAGACCGCCAAGGCACTGACCCGCGACACCGATGGCGATGGCCAGACCGATGTCTACGGCTTTGGCTTCCGCGGCGCCAAGGGCGGCCATGACCATTGGGCGAGTTTCACGCTGGGCGCCGAGGGCGTGAGCCTCACCGAGGGGCTGACCTCTGAGGCGGGCGTCGCCGGCACGCAGTTCGTGGCGGATCTGTTCCAGAAAGACGGCGTCTTCCCGCCCTCGGCCCCCAACGATGGCTTCCAGGAGATCATCGGCGCCTTCAAGGCCGGCAAGACCGCGATGACCATCCACCATATCGGCTCGGCCAACGGCATGGTCGAGGCGCTGGGAGACAACGTCTCGGCGGCGCCGGTGCCGGAATGTGGCGGCGGCCACTGGACGGCCTTCGGCGACGAGAGCACCGCGGTGCTGTCCTCGGCGGAAGATCCGGAAGCGGCGTGGAAGTGGATCACCTTCCTGTCGTCGGAAGGCAACAACACCATGTTCAACGAGGCCACCGGCCAGCTGCCCGTGGTGAAGGCCGACAGCGAGAGCTGGACGCTGCACCCGCAGCGCTTCGTACAGGCCACCGTCGACAGCCTGCCCTTCGCCGAGATGCTGCCCAACAGCTCGGCCACGGCGGATTTCGTCAACACCGCCTGGCCCACCAACATGCAGCGTGTTCTGACCGGCGACATCGAGCCGGCCGAGATGAACGCCAAGATCGAAGAGCTCTTCGCCGAGTAAGCGCGCTCTCCCTGATCCGGGCGCCCCCAGGCGGCGCCCGGAGACCCCCGCTCCCCAAGCCGAAAGCCCCGTGCCCCATGACGGACGCGACCATGACCCATGTCTCCGAGACACCCAAGCACCGCGCCTCGCTGGGCCGCCAGGTGCTGCCCTACGCGATGCTCACCCCGGCGGTGCTCGTCACGCTTGCCATCGTGTTCTTCCCGATGCTGCAGACCGCGTGGATGAGCCTGCACGAATACGTCCTCTTCCGCCCCAACGATTTCACCTGGGTGGGGCTCGACAACTTCAAGGCGGCGCTCAATGACGAGGTGTTCTGGATCTCGCTCAAGCACACCATCATCTGGATGTGCACCACGATCCCGGCGCAGCTTTTGCTGGGGCTGGTGACCGCGCTGCTGCTCAACCAGGACTTCCCGTGGCGCCCCGTTGCGCGCGCGCTGATCATCATCCCGTGGGCGCTGCCTTCGGTGGTGATCGCGCTGATGTGGGTGTGGATCTATGACAGCAATTACGGCATCGCCAACGAGTTCCTGCTGCGCATGGGGCTGATCCAGCAGGCGATCCCGTGGCTCGCCGATCCCGACACGGCGCTGGCCTCGATCATCCTCACGCTGACCTGGCAGGGCTTCCCGTTCTTCGCGGTGATGATCCTCGCGGGCCTGCAGTCGATCCCGCAGAGCTATTACGAGGCCGCCTCCATCGACGGTGCCTCGGCCTGGCGGCAGTTCTGGCACATCACCCTGCCCGGCATCTCCGGCGTGATGATGACCGCCGTGCTGCTGCGGATGATCTGGGTCGCCAACAGCTTCGACGTGATCTTCGTGATGACCGGAGGCGGCCCCGGCTATGCCACCCACACGCTGCCGCTCTATGCCTTCATCAAGGCCCGCACCAATCTCGATTTCGGCTACGGCTCGGCCATCGCCGTGCTCTTCACCCTGCTGTTGATGGTGGTCGTGGTCTTCTACCTCAAGCGCACCGGAAAGGCGGTGTCCTGATGGCCCTGCACAAACCCTCCACCACCAAGCGCATCCTGACGGTCGATCTGCCGATGGCGGCGATCCTGGTCTTCACGCTCGGGCCTTACCTGTGGATGTTCATCACCTCGGTCAGCGACGAGAGCACGCTCTTCACCGAAGGGCCGTCGCTGCTCAACGCCACCATCGAGAACTACACCCGTCTGTTCCGCACCGTGGGCTTTGCCGAGAACCTGCTCGACAGCTTCATCGTCGCCGGCGGCACGGTGATCGTCGGCCTCTCGCTCAGCGTCACGGCGGCCTATTCGTTCTCGCGCTTCAACTTCAAGGGCAAGCGCATCCTGATGCTGCAGTTCCTGCTCATCAACATGTTCCCGCTGGTGCTGCTCATCCTGCCGCTCTTCGTGCTGATGCGGGTGCTGGGGCTGCTCGACACCCACATCGCGCTGATCATCGCCAACTCGACCGTGGCGATCCCGTTCTCGATCTGGATGATGGTCAGCTACATGAACGGCATTCCGCGCTCGCTCGACGAGGCGGCGATGACCGACGGCTGCACGCGGATGCAGGCGCTGCGCCGGGTGGTGCTGCCGCTCTGCCTGCCCGGGATCATCGCCACCGGCATCTACATCTTCATCACCTCCTGGAACGAGTATCTCTACGCCCTCACGCTTGGCGGCCGCAACGTGCGCACCATCACCGTCGCCGTGCAGACGCTGATCGGCGAGTACGAGGTGCAGTGGGGCCTGCTCACCGCCGGCGGCATCGTCGGCGCGCTCCCTGCCACCGTGCTCTTCCTGCTGGTGCAGAAACGCCTGATCTCCGGCCTCACGCAAGGCGCGGTCAAGGGCTGACGGAAAGGACAACACCCGTGAAAAACCCCATCGGCATCATCTCCATGCAGTTCATCCGGCCCTTCGCCGGAAAGGACCTGCACTATTTCCAGAAGGCCGCCGATCTCGGCTTCGACTTCGTCGAGCTTCTGGTGCCCGACCCCGAGGACGACCTCAGCATCGCCGACGTGAAGAAGGCCGCCGAGGACGCCGGCATCTTCACCGTGCTGGCCGCCCGGGTGAACCAGCAGCGCTCGATCGCCTCCGACGACGAGGCCAATCGGCAGGGCGGCATGGACTACCTCAAGCTCTGCATCGACGTCGCCGCCGAGCTCGGTGGTGGCATCGTCGGCGGGCCGCTCTACGGCGAGCCGATGGTGTTTGCCGGGCGCCCGCCGGTGCCGCGCAGCGACGACGAGATCGCCGCCCGCGCCGAGCGCACGATTTCGGCCTTCCAGACCATCGCGCCGCTGGCCGAAGCCGCCGGCGTGACCTTCGCCGTCGAGGCGCTGAACCGGTTCGAGACCGATATCCTCTCGACCACCCGGCAGGCCTGCGAGGTGGTCGACGCGGTCGACAATCCGGCCTTCAAGCTGATGCTCGACACCTTCCACATGAACATGGAAGAGCGCTCGATCCCCGATGCCATCCGCATGGCGGGCGACCGGATCGTGCATTTCCAGGCCAACGAGAACCATCGCGGCCATCCCGGCACCGGCCATATCGACTGGACGGCGGTGATGCGCGCGCTGGCGCAGGTGAACTATGCCGGGCCGATCTCACTCGAGCCGTTCCGCCGCGCCGACGACCGCGTCGCGCTGCCCATCGCGCATTGGCGCGCCCCGCGCGAGGACGAGAGCGAAAAGCTCATGGCCGGGCTCGGCGTCATCCGAAACGCCCTCACGCTCGCAGAGGTGGACCAATGATCAATATCGGCTGGATTGGCTGCGGCCGACACGCGCGCCAGATGCTGCTGCCGCAGCTCGGGCGCAACGACATCCGCATCGCGGCGCTTTGCGACCGCGACGGCGAGGCGCTGAAGAAAACGGCGGCGGAATACGGCGTCACCGCGCTGCACGATGATTTCCGCGAGATGATCAAGACGCCGGGGCTCGACGCCATCGGCATGGCGGTGGGCCCCGAGTTGCACCGCATGGCGACGCTGGCGGCGCTCGAGGCCGGGCTGCCGGTCTTCATGGAAAAACCCCCCGCCGCCACCGCCGCCGGTGCGCTCGAAATCGCCAAGGCGTCTGAAAAGGCTGGGAAACCGGTGATGGTCGGCTTCATGAAGCGCTATTCCACCGGCAACCGCATGGCGATGAACGTGCTGAAGGGCGGAACGTTCGGCGATGTCCTTGGCATCACCGGCGCCTACATGACCGCGCCGACCTATTTCGAGGGCGCCCCCGACTACACCAGCTTCTACCTGCATCACTGCGTGCACTACATGGACCTGATCCCGTGGTTCGCGGGCGAGGATTTCGGCGACATGCAGGTGCGCTCGGTCTCGCCGCAGCCGGGCAAGCTGCTGCTGCATCTCAACTTCACCACCGAGCAGGGCAAGATCGGCAATATCGTCATGGGCACGGTGCAGTCGCGCGGCACGCCGATGGAAGAGATCCGCATCATGGGCGATCACGCCCGTCTGCATGTCGACAACATCATCAACGTGGCGCTCTACCGCGACCCGCCCTTCAAGGCCGACGATCCCGGAGCGGTGCTCGACCCGGCCTGCGACACGCTGAGCTGGACGCCCAACTTCACCGCCGCCGCCAACGAGGACCACAAGGGCTACGCCGCGCTTCTGGCGGACGTGGCGGCGGTGCTGCGCGGCGAAAGCCGGGACGTGCCCGATATCGGCGACGGCGTGCGTGCGATGGAGCGGCTCGAGCGGATGATCTCCCAGATCTGATCCGGCGCGTCTGCCCGCCGGCTTGCCGCAACAGCGAACAGAGGTCGCATCCCGACAGGACGGGATCGGCCGTCACAACCTTTCAGACGCCGGCCCCGGACCGCGAAGGGGCGGCGATCTCTGTTCCTCCGGGCGCCCCCGACAAGCTCACTCGAGGCAGGCGCTCAGCCCGGCCCGAAGCGGCAGGACCGCCCCGAGCCGCGCCGCGAGGAGAAACATGCCGCCCAGCTTGCGCTGCAGATACAGGACATCCATCGGCGGCTCGGGCGGAACATAGCCGGCCTCGGCCAAAGCCAGCCCTTGGGCGCGCATCTGGTTGCGAAGGGACGGGTCCGCGAAGTCGAACGGCCCGGAGGCGCACAGCGCGGCAAAGACCGTCCGGGTCATCCTCACCAGATCGGGTCCGAACGGGTCGTTCGGCGACAGGATCCTAAGCCCTTCGAGCGCACGCAGAATGGCCTCGGGATCGTCCTCGAGACCGGCCCGCAGCAGCGCCCGCCCTGCGCGAAGAACCTCCGGATCAAGCGCGCGCGCGGCCCCGAAATCGAGCAGCACGATCCGCCCGGTCTCGGGCTGGTAGCGGAAATTGGCGAAGTTCGGATCGCTCTGGGTCAGGCCGAAGCCGAAGATCTCGCGCAGCGAAAGCTCGATGAGCGCCGACGCCACCCGGTTGCGCTCGTCCTGCGGGCGCTCGGCGACCGTCTCGATGGGATGGCCCGGCAGCCAGCTCATCGTCAGCACACGCGGCGTGCTCCAATCCTCGTGCCAGTCCGGCAACACGAAGCGCGGGTCGTCGCCCAGCAGATCGGCGAACCGGTTCAGCTGGCGCCCCTCGCGGGCGTAGTCGGTCTCTTCATGCAGCTGGCGCCGGGCCTCGGCGAGATAGGGGGCCAGCTCGAACCCTTTCGGCACGAGGCCCGACAGCTTCAGAAGCGCCCCGACATTGGTCACGTCGCTGTCGATGCTGCGGGCGACGCCCGGGTATTGCACCTTGATCGCCACCTCGCGCCCGTCCGCCAGCTCGGCCCGGTGGACCTGCCCGATGCTGGCCGCCGCCACCGGGCGCACGTCGAAACTGCGAAACGCCCGGCGCCAGCCCGCGCCCCAGCTCTCGTCGAGCACGTCGCGCAGCTGTTTCGGCGGCATGAAATCGGCCTGATCGCGCAGCCGGGCGAGGATCTCGGCCAGCTCCGGCGGCAGCACCTCGCCGCTGTCCATCGAGATCAGCTGGCCAAGCTTCATCGCGCTCCCGCGCATCCTCGCCAGCTCGTCGGCGACACGACCGAGATTGCCGGGGGTGAGCAGCAGGCGGCGCATCTCGGGGCGGCTGCCGCGCCCGGCCTGCCCAAGCGCACCGAGCGCCATGTTGCCCGCGATCCCGGCCGCCATGCCGCCAAGCCGCAGGGCGCGGGTCATGCGCCCGGACGGGATCGCGACAGGCTTGGCGACGGGGCGCTTCTCGCTCATGTCAGCCCCGCCTGCGCCAGGATCTGCGGCAGCTTCTTGCGCAGTTTGAAAAAGCCCGCCGTCGCGTGCGGCCAGACCAGCGCATCCCAATCTCGTTGCCATTCGGTCAGCGCAATGCCCGCGGCGTCAAGCGCGGGGGCCGCGGCAGAGATCCAGTCGCGCAGGGGGCCGGTCGGGATATAGCCGGTTGCGATCTGGGTCGCGCCCGCCGCCTGCGCATGGCGCGGCAGCCCGGCGGGGTCCCACGCATCGAGCCAGTCCGGCGCTCGCCCGAGCCGCCTGGCGCTATCTGCTAGTGCTGCCTCCTCAAAGCGGCACACGTCCTGCGCCACCGGCAGCGGCGAACGCAAGACGCTGGCCCGCAGACAGAGCACCCCCCGCAGATCGAGTCGCTCCGGCGCGAAATCGCCGGGCTGGCAATCCTCCTCGGTCAGCAGCAGCAGCGTCGGCACCCCCTCGCGCGGGGGCGACACGGGACGCAGCGGCTGACGCTCGGGCAGCGGGGCGTCGAGCGGCGCGGCTTCCTGCGCGAGACACCCGTCCGGCAGCCGCACCCGGCCCTTGGTGAAGCGCGCGATATTCGAGGCCTGCGCCTCGTAGTGCTTGCCGCGCGTGTGCAGCCCGGCCACCCAGCGCCAGCTGCAGGTGTTCGAGGCCGGATCGCCATCGAGAAGGTGGCGCAGGAAGAGATCCGCCCCCAGACGCCAGGGAAGCCCCATCGTGAAGATCCAGATCGAGGCAAACCACATCCGGGCATGGTTGTGGAGGTAGCCGGTCTCGCGCAGCTCGGTGGCCCAGTCATCGAACCCGGCGAGCCCGGTCCCTCCCTCGCAGGCCCGCGCAACGCGCTCGCGCAGATCCTTATTCTGCTCCAGCGCCGCAAGATCGCGGCGCAGCCCGTCGCGATAGTCGTCCCAGACCTGCGGCCGCTGTTCCAGCCAACCCTTGAAGTAGCTGCGCCAGAGCACCTCGGCGACGAACGCCCCGGCGCGTTCCGCCCCATGCCCCTCGACGGCTGTCGCAATCACCTCCGGCTCGGTGACCAGCCGTCGACGCAGGGCGGGCGAAAGGCCCGAAACATGCCTGTGCCCTCCGGGGCCAAGATCGAAGTTGCGCATCTCGGCGTAGGCCTCGCCCATCGAGGGCCGAAAGGCCCTCAGCCGCCGCAAAGCCGCGTCGCGGGTTGCCTCTGTCGCCGTCACGCCGTCCTCCCTGTTCGTCCGTTGAGGAAAATGCGGCGGGCGCACCGGCTTTCAACCCCGCGAGGCCGTTCAACGGATTGTGGCGGCGCAGACGCCGTCGCGACGCGCTGACGCGGCAGGTCGGAACACCGTCGAGATCCGGGACGGGCGGCCAATCCCTGCGCGCATGCCGACCGGGCGCGTGCCGCGTCCGGGCCAGAGAACGCCCGATCGAAGCAGCGCGATGCTGGACAGGCTCTGCAGCCGCGCGAGAGGCAACCGAGCCGTGGACCGCCGGGCGGGTCAGGGACCGGGCCTGCGTGGCTGCAAACGTGGCGCGCGGATGCGGTGCCGCATGACCACCAGACCGCAGGCCGCCACCACGAGAAGGCAAAGCAGCGCCTTCGAGAGCGTACCCATCGTGCCTTCGATCAGAAGCGCATGCACCACGCTGCCTGCGACCACCACGAGCGCCAGCGCGCGATGCCCGAGATGCCAGCGCCGCGTCTTCACGCCGACCCGCGCCATCCCCTGCATCGCAAAGAGCGCCCACATGGCGATGACGCCCCAGGCCGAAAACGGCGTCGGTGACCTAAACAGCAGAGCGTCGATGACATCCGGAGGGCTGGTGATCCAAAGCCCCGCCACGTGCACCACGACACACAGGACAAGCAGCATCCCGGCGCGCCGGTGCATCCGCCGTCCCCGCGCCCCGTGCAGGCCCGGCAGACGGCCCGACGCCAACAGGGGCTGCAGCAGGAGAAACGCCATCGCGACGATGCCGGCAAAGCCCGCGACGATATAGACCGGGCGGCGCCACGCCAGCAGCGGGCTGCCGGCCGCAACGATCAGGGGCACCGCAATGGCCAGCGCGAGCGCGGTCCAGACCAGCACGGCCCGGAGCCTCTCTGCCTGCCGCTGACCCAAGCCGGCGCTGCCGTTCAAACCGGGCGCAGCACGAAATGCGCTTCGAGACTGCGGTCGCGTGCGCTTGTCATCAGGGGGCGGAGAAAGACGGTTTCGAAATCGCCGCTGTCATAGGCCAGATGGCCGTGCGGCTGGCCGAAGGCCGGCACGATCTGCGGCATCTCGAGCCGGAAGACTCCGTTGGCATCGGTGAGCGTGGCGCCGTGGCTTTGGGGGTCGCGCTCGTGCCCTTCGGTGGTGTGGGCCCAGATCTGGATCCGTTGCCCGGCGAGAGGGGCACCGTCTCCGGCGCGCCGGACGGTGCCGGTCATCCAGAACCCGCCACCGCCGATCCGCTCGACGATGGGCGCGCCGGGGCGGTAGTTGTTGCGACCGCCGCGCATCGACGGTGTCGGCGCAAGCCCCTGCGCCCGGGCCGGAACGGCCCCGGCCATGACGGCGGAGGCGATCGCGGCTCCGCTCGAGGCCACAAGTCGGCGGCGTGTAAAGAGGGTGGTGGTCATCCGAGCATCTCCCTGTCAGTCCATGTCTGGGCGTGGCGGCGACGCGGCCGCTTGCTGTGAGAGGGTTATAGCGCGTTGGCGCCGCTGCACCAAAACACAAGCAGTTGCGCGACCCGTGTAAGCGGCACCACCTCGCGGCAACTCATCACAAAATAGAACAGCAGCCGTATCCTGCGGCGGGTTCATCGCGCGATGGGCGATCCGACCACCACCGAGAAACGGCATCCCGCGTTCACGGTCAGGTCTCCGCCCGCGAAAGGGCGTCCTTGCCCTGCAGACTGTAAAGTGTCGGCCCATTGAAGAAACGGCATATCCTCAAGGACACCGGTCGCGGCCTGAAGCTCCGCCCGCTCTATTCCGAAAGCTCGCCGAGATAGGCGACGATCCCGTCCACCGACCCCGCGACGTCGCGCCTCATGACCCGCGCCGCGGCGTCCGCATCACCGGCCTTCATTGCTGCGACAACAGCGTAATGCTCGTCGATCATCGAGCGGCCGCCGCGCTCGTAATAGCCCGAGACCACCGGACCGGTCTGCAGCCAGAGCGCGCTCAGGATGCCGCCAAGAACCTCCATCTCGGCGATCTGGACGATCTTGAAGTGGAACTCCTGATTGCAGGCCGAGGCAGCATCCCAGTCCTCTTCGCGAAAGGCGGATTCGTTGCGGTCGATGATCTCTTCGAGCGCCGCGATGCCCTGAGCATCGATGCGCGCCGTGGCCCGGCGCGCCGCGATGGCCTCGAGTTCGACGCGAATTTCGATAATCTCGCGAAAACGCGCCTCGGTGAGCAGCGGCACCCGCACGTCACGCAAAGAGCGCTGTTCAAGCGCATTGTCCTGAATAAGCCGCGTTACCGCGTCCCGGACCGGGGTGGAACTGGTGCCGAGACTGTCGGCAAGGGCTCGGATGGTGAGCTTGGTGCCGGGCTTGAGCCGCCCGGACATCAGCGCGCGACAGATCTGGTCATAGGCCGAGTCGCCCAGCTTGACCGATGTCACGGCCTCGAATGTTGGCTGCATGTCCCTCTCCGCTCCCTGAAGCCTCTGCTCAACAGCGGCTCAAACCACCATTGAAGCGATATATATGATGCGTCAAGGGCGCGAGTCGCCCTGCTGCCCGCTGTGCCTATCCGCTCGGAGCCCGTTTTCAGCCCGGAGATCGCGATCCGCAGCGGCCTTACCAAGGGAGAGGGGCAATTTCGCGTAAAAATTCGCCAAAATGCGCGCATCTCAGGCGCAAACAAATTTGATGCATCAAATTTGATGCTTGCCGCTTGCATTGCCGCGGGGACTGCCGTCTCTCTTTCGGAAAGCCTGCGGGCGACGGACACAACCATTGGAAGGGCGAGCCATGGCTCAGACAGCAGACCGGATCCTGACCGGAGGACGCATTTGGTGCGGCAAGGACGAGGGCTTCGTGGAGGCGCTTGCGATCTCCGGAGACCGCGTGCTCGCCACCGGCACCGCAGCCGAGATCGCGGCGCTCCGCGGGCCGCAGACCGAGGTGATCGCGCTCGACGGGCGCCTCGCGATCCCGGCGCTGAACGACGCGCACACCCACATGGCGATGATCGGCCTGCACCTCCTCGATGTCGATATCCGCCCCGGCGTGGTCTCTTCGGTGGCCGAGATCTGCGACAGCCTCGCCGAACGCGCCAGCAAAACGCCGGCCGGCGGCTGGGTCGTGGCGCGCGGCTATGACGACTCCAAGCTGGCCGAAGGGCGCGACCCGACCCGCGCCGAGCTCGATGCCGCTGTCCCCGACCACCCGGTCTTCATCGCGCGCACCTGCGGGCATGTGGGCATCGCCAATTCGAAGGCGCTCGCCCTCGCCGGCATCTCGGAAGACACGCCGGACCCGAGCGACGGCGTCATCGGACGGACCGACGGGGCGCTCAACGGCCTGCTCGGCGAAAACGCCCGCTTCCCGCTTTTCGAGGTCATGCCGAAGCCGACGCTCGAGAACTATGTCGATGCGATCGAAGCCAGCAGTGACATCCTGCTCTCCTACGGCATCGCCTCGACGATGGACGCGGCCATCGGCATGAACGACGGCTGGCTCGAGTGGCAGGGCTACGTGGCGGCGCGCGAGTGCGGCCGGCTCAAGGTGCGCATCACCGCCTGCCTGATCGGCGACAAGGAGAAGTCGATCCTCGATCAGGCCATCGCCGAAGGGCTGGTGACCGGCAAGGGTTGCGACATGCTCCGCGTCGGCCCAGTGAAGTTCTTTACCGACGGCTCGGGCAGCTCGGGCACCGCCGCGATGAGCCTGGGCTACAACCACGTGCCCGGCACCGGGGTGCTGTGCCTGACCGAAGAGGAATGCCTCGCGCTGGCGCGCAAGGCGCATGGCAATGGCTTCCAGATGGCGATCCATGCCATCGGCGATCTCGCCATCGACCAGATCCTCGACGCCTTCGAGACGGTGCAGGCCGAAGACCCACGCCCCGACATCCGCCACCGGGTCGAGCATTGCGGCTGGGTCCGGCCCGAGCATCAGGACCGGCTCGCCGCGCTCGGCGCCCTGCCCTCGCCGCAACCCAACTTCATCTATTTCCACGGCGAGACCTACATCCGCAACATGGGGCTCGAGCGCGCCGCCAAGAGCTATCCGCTGCGCGACTGGATCGACCGCGGCCTGCACGTGCCGGCCTCGAGCGATTGCCCCTCGGCGCCGCTGAACCCGTTTCAGGTGATCTATGGCATGGTCGCCCGCAAGAGCTGGAAAGGCTCCGAGATCGGGCTCGACCAGCGCATCAGCATGGCCGAGGCGCTGCACGCCTATACCTACGAGAGCGCCTATGCCGGCCATGACGAGACCCGCAAGGGCCGCCTCGTGCCGGGCCAG
>NZ_JBYNAH010000072.1:0-20802 GCF_059781815.1 Salipiger sp.
CGCGCGACAGCAGCTCGACCGAGCCCATCTCGCGCAGGTACATGCGCACCGGGTCATCGGTACGGTCGAGCTTCTCGTTGGTGCCCGACGACAGCGCGACGTCGCGCCCCTTGGAGGCGTCGACCAGTTCGGTCGAGCCCTTGTTGGCGTCGTCCTCGGCCTCTTCGTCTTCCTCGGTGACCTGGATGCCCATCTCCGAGAGCATCGACATCACATCCTCGATCTGGTCCGACGAGACCTGATCGGGGGGAAGGACCTGGTTGAGTTGGTCGTAGGTGATGTAGCCACGCTCGCGCGCCTCGGCGATCATCTTCTTGACCGCGGCCTGGCTCATGTCGAGGCTGTGCGCGTCGTCCTGAGTTTCCGGCTTGGCGTCGTCGTTGTCTTTGGCTGCCATTTAGAGCTCCGTCAAAGGGAGGCGGCCGGACTGGCCGGCGGTCGCAAAGGGTAGAATGATTCGTTGCTGCGAATCATGGGGGGAATCAACTGATTCGGCCACCCGTTTACCCCGTTTTCCTCCAGTTTTCCCTCTCCGCACAGCTAGTTCCCGTGCTTGGAAAAGCGAATCTGTTCCGTTAGCGCCTTGAAGGCGTCTCGTTCGTCCTTGTCCAGTCGGGCCCCGTTGGGCCCGAAATCGTAGTCCATCTCGCCCTCGTCCTTGCGCAGAACCGCCTCGTTGCGGGCCTTTGCGGCCTGGGCGAGGCGCCATGTCAGCGCCTCGTCGGCGAGGTGTTCCAGGTCTTCCTCGGCTTCGGCGATCTCGGCCGCGGCGCCGGAGCGCGCGGTGATCTTCGACAATTCCTCGGCCACGGTCATCCGCGCCAGCTCAATATCACCGGGCCGTCGCAAACAGGGAACGACCGCGACATGGCGTGCCGCGAGCAGGTTTTCAAGGGGCTCGACCCCGATTCTGTACTCTGCCTCCTCGCGCAGGGCGGCGGCGCTGTCGGCATTGTTGCGCAACAGCACGTCGCGCAGCGAGGCGCGCACCGGATCGGTACAGTTGAGCACTTCGAGCCCCTGCTCGAACTCGGCGATGAGCTCCGGCGTCGAGAGCAGCACGGCGAGGATCACCGCCTCGCGCAGATCGTTCTCGGCCGTATCTCCGGCGGCAACGAGGAGCGAGCTCTTGACGCTGGCGCTCGGCGGGGCGGGCGCGTTCCACGCCCGGCGCTGGCCGCCACCGCCGCCACCGCCAAACGCCCGCTTGGGGCGCTGCGGACGGAAGAGCTGGAAGCGCATTTCCTTGATCTCGTCGCCGTAATGGCGCCGCAGGCCCGGATCCTGGATCTGGCGCAGCACCTCGCGCAGCCGCGCATCGAGCGCCGCCTTGCGCTCGGGGCTGTCGAAGACCTTGCCCTCGGTTTCGCGCCGCCAAAGCAGCTGCACCATCGGCATCGCGCCCTCGAGCACCTTGGCGACCGCCCCCGCCCCCTCGGCGCGCAGCAGGTCGTCGGGATCCTTGCCCTCGGGCATCAGCGCAAAGCGCAGCGTCTTGCCGGCCTGCAAGAGCGGCAGGGCAAGGTCGATCACCCGGTAAGCGGCGCGCAGGCCCGCCTTGTCGCCGTCGAGCGCCACCACCGGCTCGTCGGTGATACGCCAGAGCAGCTGCAGCTGGGTCTCGGTCACCGCCGTGCCGAGCGGCGCCACCGAGGCGCCGAACCCGGCCTCCGACAGCGCGATGACATCCATGTAGCCCTCGGCCACGATCAGCGACTGGCCCTTGCCGGCGGCCTCCCGGGCGGGGCCGTGATTGTAGAGGTTGCGTCCCTTGTCGAAGAGCTCGGTCTCGGGCGAGTTGAGGTATTTCGCGTTGTCGCGCGGATCCATGGCGCGGCCGCCGAAGGCGATGGCGCGGCCGCGGGCATCGCGGATCGGAAACATGATGCGGTTGCGGAACACATCGTAGGGCGCCTTGCCCCGGTCCGACGGCTTGGCAAGCCCGGCGCCGAGGATCAGGTCCTCGGCCACGCCCTGCCCGCGCAGATGATCCCAGAGGTTCTGCCAGCCTTCCGGCGCGAAGCCGATCTCGAAGCGGTCGCGCACGTCTTCCTTGAGCCCGCGCCGGTCGAGATAGGCGCGCGCCTCGGCGGCCGCGCCGGCGCGCAGCTGCATCCGGAAGAAGCGCACCGCCTGCTCCATCACCTCGGCCAGCTGCTCGCGGCGGTCGGCCTTCTTGGCGGCCTGTGGGTCGCGCGCCGGCATCGGCATCCCGGCCTCGCGGGCGAGGATCTCGATGGCCTCCATGAATTCGACGTTCTCGCTCTCGCGCACGAAGGAGATCGCATCGCCCTTCGCATGGCAGCCGAAGCAGTAGTAAAAGCCCTTGCGGTCATCGACGTGGAACGAGGCCGACTTTTCCTGGTGGAACGGGCACGGCGCCCACATGTCGCCCTTTGCCTGGTTGGACTTGCGATTGTCCCACATGACCTTGCGCCCCACGACCTGAACCAGGCTCGTGCGGTTGCGCAGCTCGTCTAGGAAACCGGGGGGCAGACTCATGGTGCAAATATCAGGCCAGCGGCGGTCCGAGTCCAGATGGTCTGACCACCTTGTCTCAAATACCCCGGCGTTGCCGTCGGGGCGCCGCGCCCTCTGTCAGCGCCGGCGCGTCACTGCGCCAGGCACTGTGCCTCCCATGCCGCGCCAACCTCGTCGGTGAGCTGTTCGTCGGGCAGCGACCAGATCCACTCCGCCAGCATGTCGCCGGCGCCGCGGTCGCCGATCTGCTCGCGCAGCACGGCCCGGCCCTTCGCCTTGGCCACGCCATCCTTGCGCGCCTCCACCGCCTGCATGACGATCTTGGCCGAGGCCGCGCAGGAGGCGGCCTTGTCCTGCTGCGCAGTGGCGGCGAGCGGCAGCGGGGCGAGAAGACCAAGGGCAAGGGTCAGGCGAAGGATCATGGCGCGGGCTCCTGCTGGGGATCAGTCGGGCCGAGCCATAGCGCGAGCGGGCGGCGCTGTCACGCCGCCCCGGCAAGGCTCCGCCCAGGCTCAGAGCCCCTTGGCGCGGTAGCTGCTCGCCACCCGGTCGATGGCGACGATGAAGGCGGCGGTGCGCAGGTCGGTGACATCGTCGCGCCCGTGCCAGACCTCGCGCATCGACTGGTAAGCGATGCGCATAGTGTCATCGAGCCCCGAGCGCACCAGCTCGAGCTCGTCGGCGCCGCGCAGGTATTTCTCCTTGAAGCTTGGCGTCAGGCTCCAGGCATCGCCCAGCATGTGATCGAGCCGCTCGAGCTCGTCGACCACGAGCTGGTGGCGCGATTCCTCCTGTCGGCGCTGCATCCGGCCAAAGCGGATGTGGCTGAGGTTTTTCACCCATTCGAAATAGCTCACCGTGACGCCGCCCGCATTGGCGTAGAGATCGGGGATGATCACCGTGCCACGGTTGCGCAGGATGTCATCCGCCCCGGCGGTGATCGGGCCATTGGCGGCCTCGATGATCAGCTTGGCCTGGATCTTGTGGGCGTTGGTGAGGTTGATCACCCCCTCGAGCGCGGCGGGGATCAGGATATCGCAGTCGCTCTCCATGACGCTGCCGCCATCGGCAACGCTGTTGGCCTCGGGGTAGCCGCGCAGACCGCCATGGCGCACCAGCCAGTCGCGCACCCGCTCGACATTGAGCCCGTTGGGATCGTAGAGCGCGCCGTCGCGCTCGATGATGCCGACGATCAGCGCGCCGTCATCCTCGGACAGGAACTTGGCGGCGTGGTAGCCCACATTGCCCAGCCCCTGCACCACCACGCGCTTGCCCTCGAGCTTGCCCGAGAGCCCGGCGATGGCGACATCCTCCGGGTGACGGAAGAACTCGCGCAGGGCGTATTGCACGCCGCGCCCCGTGGCCTCGACCCGGCCGGCGATGCCGCCCGCGTTCAGCGGCTTGCCGGTGACGCAGGCGCGCGCGTTGATGTCGGTGGTGTTCATGCGGGCGTATTGATCCGCCATCCAGGCCATCTCGCGCTCGCTCGTGCCCATGTCGGGGGCGGGCACGTTCTGGCTCGGGTTGATGAGGTCGCGCTTGATCAGCTCATAGGCAAAGCGCCGGGTGATCTGCTCGAGCTCGTACTCATCATAGTCTCGCGGATTGATGCATAGCCCGCCCTTGGAGCCGCCGAACGGCGCCTCGACCAGCGCGCATTTGTAGGTCATCAGCGCCGCCAGCGCCTCGACCTCGTCCTGGTCGACCGCCGAGGCGTAGCGGATGCCGCCCTTGACCGGCTCCATATGTTCGGAATGCACCGCGCGATAGCCGGTGAAGGTGTGGATCTGGCCGCGCAGGCGGACCCCGAAGCGCACCGTATAGGTGCCGTTGCAGACCCTGATCTTCTCTTCGAGGCCGGGGGGAAGGTCCATCAGGGCGGCAGCCCGATTGAACATCAGATCGACGCTCTCGCGGAACGTCGGCTCATTCGCCGGTGCAGCGCACATGGTATCTCCTCCCTCGGTCGCCTGCTCCTGTCCCGGACCATGATCGACCGTTGGCGTTAACTGTAGTTTGCCAGAATCGTTTGGCAAAACCCTTTTTGCGCCAGATTCGCGAAGCTGAATTCATGTTTCATTAGCGCTGGCCCGAGGCATTGTCCCCGCGCCCGAAACAACCCGCGCGCGCATGTCATTTTTGTTTTCCGATAATGCCGCAATTGCAAGAGTTTACCACTAAATTGGCCCCAATTTAGCCATGATGACCGGGCATAACCGACACCGTCGCAAGTGTGTTTTGAGTGGGGCTTTCCGAAAGAATTCGGAGGGAAGGAGTCGGGAAAATGAAGCAAACCTCTGCTTTCAGAGGCGGTCGCCTTCGGCGGACCGAAACATCGGTTTCGGCCCTCGTCACGCGTCTTCGCCAGTTCCACCAAAACGAGTCCGGCAGCATGACGGTCATGGCGGTCGCGCTGTCGCTGTTCATGATGATCTTCGGCGGTATCGGCATCGACATGATGTACGCCGAGCTGCAGCGCAACAAGATCCAGAACACCCTCGACCGCGCGGTGCTCGCCGCTGCCGACCTCGACAACGAGCTCGACGCACAGGGCGTGGTCGAAGATTACATGACCAAGATGAGCCTTGGCGAGGCGCTGGTGTCGGTCGATGTCGACGAGGGTCTGAACTACCGCACGGTGACCGCCGACGGCTACCGCACCATGCCGTCGAACTTCATGCAGCTGATCGGCATCGACAACATGCAGGCCGGCGGCCACGCGCAGGCCATGGAGCGCATCAACAAGGTCGAAGTCTCGCTGGTGCTCGATATCTCGGGCTCGATGGACAACGACAACAAGATGGCAGAGCTGCAGACGGCGGCGTCCGATTTCGTCGACACGCTGCTCAACGACGGCTCCGAGGATCTCGTGTCGATCTCGCTGGTGCCCTATTCCGAGCATGTGAACGCCGGGCCTGAGATCCTGAGCTATCTCAACGTGGACTGGCAGCACGGCTACTCGCATTGCATCGAGATGCCGAACAGCGCCTTCGACTCCGCGGCCCTCGACCTCTCGATCACCTACGATCAGATGCAGCATTTCCAGTGGAACTATGCCGGCATCAACACGCTGACCGATACTGTCTGCCCGCGCTACGAATACGAGCGCATCCGCCCGTGGAGCCAGGATGCCACCGCGCTGAAGACCCAGATCAACCAGCTTCAGCCGCGCGCCGGCACCTCGATCTTCATGGGCATGAAATGGGCGAGCGCCCTGCTCGACCCGTCGACCCGCGGCATCGCTTCGGGGATGATCGCCAATGGCAGCGTCGACGCGGTGTTCGAAGGCCGTCCGGTGGATTACACCGAAACCGACGTGCTCAAGACCATCGTGCTGATGACCGACGGTCAGCACGACCGCTCCTACCGGCTCCAGGACTGGGCCTATGACGATCAGAACGAGATCGCGCTCTGGTCGCAGTACAACCTCTGGCACTACCTGTACTACTTCGTGAACTCGTCGAGCTGGGGCAACTTCTACACCCAGAAATACGACGCCACGACCGGTGACTCGCTGCTGAGCAGCATCTGCACCGCAGCCAAGAACCAGGGCATCCTGATCTGGTCGATCGGCTTCGAAGTCTCGGATCACGGTGCCGATGTGATGCAGAGCTGCGCCTCCTCGCCGGCCCACTTCTTCCGCGTCGAAGGTGTCGAGATCGCCGAGGCCTTCTCGACCATCGCCCAGACGCTCAACCAGCTGAGGCTGACACAATGATCGGTCGTCTCGCAAAAGCCTTCCGCCGCTTCCGCAAGTGCGAAGACGGCTCGGCAGTCGTCCCCTTCGCGCTCTGGACGCCCGTCATGATCGGTATCGCGCTGTCGACCGTCGAGGTCGGTGCAATGACCCTGCGCCACACCCAGCTCGAGCGGGCGCTCGATCTGACGGTGCGCGATGTCAAGCTGGGCACCGGCCAGGTCTACACCCATGCGCAGCTCAAGCAGATGATCTGCGACCGGACCACGATCCTCGGCGATTGCAGCGACATGCTGCACCTCGAGATGGTCGGCCTCGACATGCGCGACTGGACCGATCCGCCGGCGCGCGTGGAATGCACCGATGTCGCGCTCGACGTCACGCCGCAGCGCAACTTCGAGTTCGGCCAGGAGCACGAAACCATGTTCCTGCGCGCCTGCTACAAATACAAGCCGATCACCCCGGTCTCGCGGATCGGGAACCCGGTCAAGACCGACGCGAACGGCTACACCGGCGTCGTGTCGACCGCCACGTTCGTGCACGAACCGATGTAAGGGAGGGAGAAGACATGCTTATCAAGACCAGGCTCGGATCCCTGCTGCGCAGGTTCCACCGCGACAACGAGGGCTACGTCACCATCGAGGTGATGTTCATGCTGCCGGTGCTGTTCATCCTGTTCGGCGCGGCGTGGGTGTATTTCGACGTGTTCCGTCAGCAGTCGGTGAACCAGAAGGCGAATTACGCCATCGGCGACATGATCTCGCGCGAGACCGAGGAACTCGACGACACCTATATCGACAACACCTTCAAGCTGTTTGGCGCGCTGACGAGGAATCTCACGGACCCGGACGAACTGACCGGCCTCTACAGCGCAGACATGCGGATCACGGTTGTCGAGTACAACGCCAACAGCCAGAAATACTCGGTGGTCTGGTCGGCAGCGCGCGGCGATCTCGAAGAGCTCGCCAATAGCGACGCGCAGAACTACGCCGACCGCCTGCCGATCATGGTCAATGGCGGCCAGACGATCATGGTCGAGACCGCCGAGGCCTATAACCCGGTGTTCAACGTCGGCCTCGATCCGTTCCAGATCCAGACCTACAGCTTCACCCACCCGCGCTATGCACCGCAGGTGCTCTATGCCGGAGCCGAGGGCGAGAACAACGGCTGGGGCAACGGCGACCAGGATGCGCCGGGCGAGTCGCTCTGCAACAACAACGCCGAGAACGCCACCGACTGTACAAACGAGGATGGCTCCAACAACGTCGAGCCGAACAATAAGCACAAGAAGTGATCCCGCCCGGGCAGACCCGGAGCAAACAAAAAGGCCGCGCTCCCGGGCGCGGCCTTTTTGCATCTCGGAAGGCGCGACAGCTCAGAACTGCGCCTCGCCCATGTGCCGTGCCACCAGCATCGACAGCGCGTCGGCCATCGGCTTGGTGTCGCGCCCGGCGGTGACGCCGCCGACCGCGACCCGCTTGCCCATGCGCCACCAGAGCCCCGGCTGCCACGCGCGCGGCTGTTTCTCGTGAAGCTGGATCAGGAAGCCGTTCGACGGCTTCATGGCAAACATCGAGCGGTCGACCTTGGCGATCTCCTCGACCCGCGCCAGCACCGCGCCGGAACTGTCGCTGAGCCCCTCCTCGGTGAGGATCAGGTCCCGCCCGGTGGCGCGCCACATCAGCTGCGCCATCCACAGCGCCGCAACGCCAAGCACCAGCAGCACGCCCTGCCAGTAGAGCTCTGCCGGCGGCTCCGCCACCAGCAGCCACAGCAGGAGCACGCCAAGCGCCGCCAGCGTGCCCACGCCGATGACCCGGCGTGCCGGGGTCGCGCTGACCCGCGCGATGATCTTGGTCTCGTCCATCTTGTCTCCCTCCGTCAGCCGTCAGTCGCGCCGCGGATCGCGGGGATAGACGCCGAGGATCTCCAGCCGGTTGGTGAAATAGGCAAGCTCGTCCAGCGCGCGCTTCACCGCCGGATCCTCGGGGTGGCCCTCGATGTCGGCGTAGAACTGCGTCGCGGTGAAGGAGCCGTTGACCATGTAGCTCTCGAGCTTGGTCATGTTGACGCCATTGGTGGCAAACCCGCCCATCGCCTTGTAGAGCGCCGCCGGGATGTTGCGCACCTCGAAGATGAAGGTGGTCATCATGCCATGGGTGCCGCGGCAGCTCAGGTCGGCCTCCTTGCCCATGATCAGGAAGCGCGTGGTGTTGTGGGCGTGGTCCTCGATGTGCTGGGCAAGGATCTCGAGCCCGTGGGTCTCGGCGGCGAGATCCGAGGCCAGCACGCCCTCGTCGCGATGCTGAGAGCGGGCCAGCTCTGCCGCCGCGCCGGCGCTGTCCGCCGCCGCCTCGCCCTTGATGCCGTATTTCTCGAGAAAGCTCGCCGCCTGCGGGATCAGCACCAGATGGGCGCGGACCTTCTTCAGCTCTTCGAGCTTCACGCCCGGCATCGCCATCAGGCTGATATGCACCCGCACGAAGGCCTCGTCGACGATGCGCAGACCGCTCGCCGGCAGCAGGCGGTGGATGTCGGCCACCCGGCCATAGGTGGTGTTCTCGACCGGCAGCATCGCGAGTTTGGCCCGGCCGCTCTGCACCGCGTCGATCACCTCTTCGAAGGTGTGGCAGGGCAGCGCCTCCATGTCGGGCCGGGCATCGCGGCAGGCCTCGTGCGAATAGGCGCCAAGCTCTCCCTGAAAGGCGATACGATCGGTCATGGGTGCGTCCAATTCTCTCTTTATCGATGCGCAATGGCCTCTTGCGCGATTGGTCGCGGCTTCTATACCTTGCCAGACGACAAGGGAAGCCGTAGACACCGGCCGGAGGACATTCTTGGGACACGCAGCATATGTTTGACACGATGACGATTACCAAAGCGGTAGGCGGACTTTGCGGTGCGCTTCTGATCTACCTGCTAGGCAACTGGGTTGGCGAGTCACTCTACAGCATGGGTGGCGGCCACGGTGAGGAGCACGCGGCAGCCTACGTCATCGACACGGGCGGCGAAGGCGCCGCCGAACCGGAAGCCGAGGTGGATTTCGCCACGCTGATGGCCGAGGCGGATGCCGGTGCCGGCGAGAAGGTCTTCGGCAAGTGCCGCGCGTGCCACAAGCTCGATGGCACCGACGCCACCGGCCCGCACCTCAACGGTGTGGTGGGCCGCGAGATCGGCGCCGTCGGCGGTTTCGGCTATTCCGGCGCGCTTGACCAGGTCGGCGATGTCTGGAGCCCCGAGAACCTCTTCGCGTTCCTCGAGAGCCCGCGCAACGCCGCGCCCGGCACCACCATGAGCTTCGCGGGCCTCAACAAGCCCAAGGACCGGGTGAACCTGATCGCCTATCTCGAGGGCACCAACTGATCTCACGATCGGTTACCGGAATTTCGAAAGGCCGCGCTTCGTCGCGGCCTTTTTCATTGCGCCCGCCCGTCTTGCATCGCGCCGCCACGACACGGCGAAATCGCGCTCCGATCACGCAGACTCGAGCAAACACCGCTTGAATGTGGTCGCCGCGCGCCCTTAGCTTACATCAACCGGCACGGAAGAAGCCGCCAGCAAGGGGAGCCCAGATGATCCGAACGATGACGCGCGCCGCCACCGCCCGACCCGCCCTGTCCCTCGGATCAGCGCTTTTCGCCCTCAGCCTCGCGCTTTCGGCTCCGGCCGCCTTCGCGCAGGACGGCGAGACCATCATCACCTCGCACGGCGTCTCGTCCTTTGGCGAGCTGAAATATCCCGAGGGCTTCGCGCATTTCGACTATGTGAACCCCGACGCCCCCAAGGGCGGCGAGATGTCGACCTGGGCCTTCGGCACCTTCGACAGCCTCACCCCCTACATCCTCAAGGGCAACGCCGCCGCCATGTCGACGGCCTTCTACGACAGCCTCCTGACCGGCACGCTGGACGAGCCCGATGCCATGTACGGCCTCGTCGCCGAGAGCGTCGAATACCCCGAGAGCCGCGAGTGGATCATCTTCCACATGCGCCCCGAGGCCAGATTCCGCGATGGCTCGCCGGTCACCGCCGAGGACGTGGTGTTCTCGTTCAACATCCTCGTCGAGAAGGGGCTGCCGAGCTTCCGGGTGCAGTTCAACGACATCGAGAAGGCCGAGGCGCTCGACGACCACACCGTCAAGTTCACCTTCGATCCCGACGGCCCGCTGCGCGAGCTGTTGATGACCGCCGGCGGCCTGCCGATCTTCTCCAAGGCCTATTACGAGGATCGCGATTTCGCCGAGAGCAGCCTCGAGCCGCCGATGGGCTCGGGCGCCTACGAGCTTCTCTCGGTCGATCCCGGCCGCTCGGTCGCCTACAAGCGGCGCGACGATTACTGGGCCAAGGATCTGCCGGTGAACGTGGGCCAGAACAATTTCGACATCCTGCGCGTCGAGTATTTCGCCGATTACACCACCGCCTTCGAGGCCTTCAAGGGCGGCGCCTATACCTACCGCGAGGAGTACCAGTCGCGGATCTGGGCCACCGGCTACAACTTCCCCGCCATCAATGCCGGCACCATCGAGGTCGAGACCCTGCCCGATGGCCGCCCCGCCGGCACCCAGGGCTTCTGGTTCAATCTGCGCCGCGAGAAATTCCAGGATCCGCGCCTGCGCGAGGCCATCGGCATGGCGTTCAATTTCGAATGGTCGAACGAGAGCCTGTTCTACGGCCTCTACGACCGCACCGACAGCTTCTGGGAGAACTCGCAGACCCTGCAGGCCAGCGGCATGCCGTCGGAGGCCGAGCTCGAACTGCTCGAGCCGATCCGCGAGTTCATCCCCGAGACCGTGTTCACCGAGGAGGTCTTCACCCCCGCCACCTCGAGTTCGACCGAGCTGGCCGACCGCCGCACCCTACGCCGCGCCGGCAAGCTGCTCGAAGAGGCCGGGTGGGAGGTGGGCGATGACGGCTTCCGCTACAAGGACGGCCAGCGCCTGACCATCGAGGTGCTCAACGACAGCCCCTCCTTCGAGCGCATCATCAACCCCTATATCGAGAACCTCAAACGCCTCGGCATCGAGGCCCGCGCCAACCGGGTCGATGCCGCCGAGGCGCAGGAGCGCGAGAAGAACTTCGAGTATGACATCGTCACCCAGCGCTTCGCCATGAGCCAGACCCCGGGCGACGAGCTGCGTTCGGTCTTCGGCTCGGAAACCGCCGACGTGCCGGGCTCGTCCAATATCGCGGGGCTCAAGAACGAGGGCGTCGACACGCTGATCCGCGCCATCGCCGATGCCGAGAGCCGCGAGGCGCTGACCACCGCGGTGCACGCGCTCGACAGGGTGCTGCGGGCGATGCATATCTGGGTGCCGCAATGGTACAAGGGTGTGCACAACATCGCCTATCTCGATGCCTATAGCCGCCCCTATGACGACACCCCGCCCGCCTACGGGCTCGGCGTGATGTCGCTGTGGTGGTGGGACGAAGACAAGGCCGCCACGCTGCGCGCCGCAGGAGCACTGTAAGCCGGCCATGGGCGCCTATATCCTAAGACGACTGCTGCTGATCATCCCCACGCTGCTGGGCATCATGGTCATCAACTTCACGCTGGTGCAATTCGTGCCCGGCGGCCCGATCGAGCAGATCATCGCCCAGGTCCAGGGCCAGGGCGACGTGTTCGAGGGCTTTGCCGGCGGCGGCGGCGAGGTCGCCTCCGGCGGGGCTGGCTCCGAGGAATACGCCGGGGCGCGCGGTCTGCCGCCCGATTTCATCGAAGAGCTCGAGCGCGAGTTCGGCTTCGACAAGCCCCCGGTCGAGCGCTTCTTCAACATGCTGTGGAACTACATGCGGCTCGATTTCGGCGAGAGCTATTTCCGCTCGATCAGCGTCATCGACCTGGTGCTCGAGAAGATGCCGGTGTCGATCTCGCTGGGCCTGTGGTCGACGCTGATCGCCTACGCGATCTCGATCCCGCTCGGCATCAAGAAGGCGGTGCAGGACGGCAGCAGCTTCGACACCTGGACCTCGGGCGTCATCATCGTGGCCTATGCGATCCCCGGCTTCCTCTTCGCCATCCTGCTGCTGGTGCTCTTCGCCGGCGGCTCCTACTGGCAGATCTTCCCGCTCCGGGGGCTCACGTCCGACAACTGGGAGATGCTGAGCTGGCCCGCGAAGATCGCCGACTATTTCTGGCACATCGCGCTGCCGGTGATCGCCTCGACCATCGCCGCCTTCGCCACGCTGACCCTGCTGACCAAGAACAGCTTCCTCGACGAGATCAAGAAACACTACGTCATGACCGCCCGCGCCAAGGGCCTGACCGAGCGCCGCGTGCTCTATGGCCACGTCTTCCGCAACGCCATGCTGATCGTCATCGCGGGCTTCCCGGCGGTGTTCATCGGCGTGTTCTTCTCAGGATCGCTGATCATCGAGACGATCTTCTCGCTCGACGGGCTGGGCCGGCTCGGCTTCGAAGCAGCGGTGGCGCGCGATTACCCGGTGATCTTCGGCACGCTGTTCATCTTCGGCCTGATCGGCCTCGTGGTCGGCATCCTGTCGGACCTGATGTATGTGCTGGTCGATCCGCGCATCGATTTCGAGAAGCGGGAGGGCTGAGATGAGCGTTGATCCCGATCCCCAGCGCCCCGAGGACGCCCGCGAGGGCGGAGGAGGCCTCCGCCCGCAGCCCGAGCCCGGAATGCCCGTCGCGCGGCAGCCGAAACCCGGCCGCTTCGCGCTGTCGCCGCTGAACCAGCGCCGCTGGCGCAATTTCCGCAAGAACGGCCGCGCCTTCTGGTCGCTGGTGATCTTCACCATCCTGTTCACCCTGTCGCTGTTTGCCGAGTTCATCGCCAACGACAAACCGATCCTGGTGAACTATCGCGGCGAATACCGCATGCCGATCTTCTCCTTCTACCCGGAGACGGCCTTCGGCGGAGATTTCCGCACCGAGGCGGTCTACCGTGACCCCGAGGTGCAATGCCTGATCAAGACCGGCGGGCTGGAGGAGTGCTTCGACGACCCCGAGGGGCTGATCGAGGCGGTGGATGCGGGCGAAACGCTCGAGGGTGATTTCGACAAGGGCTGGATGATCTGGCCGCCGATCCCCTACAGCTTCAACACCCCCGTCGACCGCCCCGGCGCCGCCCCCCTGCCCCCCAACGCGCAGAACTGGCTCGGCACCGATGACACCAAGCGCGATGTCGCGGCGCGGGTGATCTATGGCTTCCGCCTGTCGATCCTCTTCACCCTGATCGTCACCGTCAGCGCCTCGCTGATCGGCATCGTGGCGGGCGCGCTGCAGGGCTATTTCGGCGGCTGGCTCGACCTGATCTTCCAGCGCGTGATCGAGATCTGGTCGGCGACACCGTCGCTCTACGTCATCATCATCCTCTTCGCCATTCTCGGCCGAAGTTTCTGGCTCTTGGTGATCCTAACCGTGCTTTTCGGCTGGACGGCGCTGGTCGGCGTGGTGCGGGCCGAGTTCCTGCGCGCGCGCAACCTCGAATACGTGCGCGCCGCCAAGGCGCTCGGCGTGTCGAACGCCACCATCATGTTCCGCCACATGCTGCCCAACGCCATGGTCGCGACGCTCACCATGCTGCCCTTCATCGTCACCGGCACGATCAGCACGCTGGCAAGCCTCGATTTCCTCGGCTTCGGCCTGCCCTCCTCGGCGCCCTCGCTGGGCGAGCTGACGCTGCAGGCCAAGCAGAACCTACAGGCGCCGTGGCTGGGCTTCACCGCCTTTACCGTCTTCGCGCTGATGCTCTCCCTGCTCGTCTTCATCTTCGAAGGCGTGCGCGATGCCTTCGACCCGAGGAAGACCTTCTCATGAGCACGCTTCTCGAGGTGAAAGACCTCGTCGTCAGCTTCCGGCAGGACGGCAAGGAGACCCGCGCGGTCAAGGGCGTGTCCTTCGACCTGCAAAAGGGCGAGACCGTCGCTCTGGTGGGCGAGTCGGGCTCGGGCAAGTCGGTCACCGCGCTCTCGACCGTGTCGCTGCTGGGCGATGCCGCCCGCGTCGAGGGCTCGGTCACCTACAAGGGGCAGGAGATGATCGGCGCGCCGGGCAAGCTCCTGCGCGAGGTGCGCGGCAACGACATCAGCTTCATCTTCCAGGAGCCGATGACCTCGCTCAACCCGCTGCACACGCTGGAAAAGCAGCTCTCCGAGAGCATCGCCCTGCATCAGGGCCTGACCGGCGATGCCGCCCGCGCCCGCATCATCGACCTTCTGAACAAGGTCGGCATCCGCGATCCCGAGAGCCGGCTCTCGGCCTATCCGCACCAGCTCTCGGGCGGGCAGCGTCAGCGCGTGATGATCGCCATGGCGCTGGCCAACGGCCCCGACCTGCTGATCGCCGACGAGCCCACCACGGCGCTCGACGTGACCATTCAGGCGCAGATCCTCGAGCTTCTGGCCGAGCTCAAGGAGGCCGAGCACATGAGCCTCCTGTTCATCACCCACGACCTCAACATCGTGCGCCGCTTCGCCGACCGGGTCTGCGTGATGAAACAGGGCGAGATCGTCGAGCAGGGCCGCACCAAGGATATCTTCGACAACCCGCAGCATCCCTATACCCAGATGCTGATCTCGGCAGAGAGCACCGGCCTGCCCGACCCGGTCGAACCCGGCTCGGAAGAGATCGCCAGCGCCGACAACCTGAAGATCTGGTTCCCGATCCAGCAGGGCTTCCTGAAAAAGACCGTGGGCCATGTGAAGGCGGTCAACGACGCCAGCTTCACCGTGCGCGCCGGCGAGACCGTGGGCATCGTGGGCGAAAGCGGATCGGGCAAGACGACGCTGGCGCTCGCCATGATGCGGCTGATCCAATCCGAGGGCGGCATCACCTATCGCGGCCAGAACGTGCGCGACTGGTCGACCCGGCAACTGCGCAAGCTGCGCTCCGAGATCCAGATCGTCTTCCAGGACCCGTTCGGCTCGCTCTCGCCGCGCATGACCTGCGAGCAGATCATCGCCGAAGGCCTCGGCGTGCACGGCTCGCCCGACGGCAAGCCCGCCTCGCAGGCGGTCGACGAGGTGATGCGCGAGGTCGGGCTCGATCCCGCCAGCAAGCACCGCTACCCGCACGAGTTCTCCGGCGGCCAGCGCCAGCGCATCGCCATCGCCCGCGCCATGGTGCTACGGCCGCGGCTGGTGGTGCTCGACGAGCCGACCTCGGCGCTCGACATGACGGTGCAGGTGCAGATCGTCGACCTGCTGCGCGAGCTGCAGCGCAAGTACGACCTCGCCTACCTGTTCATCTCGCACGACCTCAAGGTGGTGCGCGCCATGAGCCACAAGATCATCGTGATGAAGCAGGGCGACGTGGTCGAAATGGGCGAGGCCGCCGAGGTCTTCGAGCGCCCGAAATCCGACTATACCCGCAAGCTCTTTGCCGCCGCCTTCGAGCTGGCCGGCTGACACGAGAAACGCCCGGCGCTCGGGATCGCAAGCGCCGGGCGGTTTGCTTGACGACAGATCAGACCGCCGAGCTGTGCCCGGCCTTGGACAGGTCGTAGGCGTCGAAATGGCGCGCGATCATCCGGGTCAGCGGACGCGCCTGCTCGGGCACGAAGAGCCCGTCCTCGGTGATCTCGAGCAGACCTTCGAAAGCGCTGTTCACCCGGGCATACATCGCCGAAAGCTCGGCTTGCGAGGCGCCGTAGTCGCGCATCAGCTCGGCGGAACGGATGCGGAAATCGCACATCAACATCTCGATCATCCGCGCCCGCAGCATGTCGTCTCCGGCAAAGGCATGGCCCTTGGCGGTGGCAAAACGGCCGTCGCGGATCGCCCCGGTATAGACCCCGGTCGAGGGCGCATTCTGAGCGTAACCTTGCGGGAATTTCGAGATCGACGAGGCCCCGAGCCCGATCAGCACCTCGGAGGTGTCGTCGGTATAGCCCTGGAAGTTGCGCCGCAGCCGGCCGGTCTTCTGGGCGATGGCCAGCCCGTCATCGGGCGCCGCGAAATGGTCGATGCCGATCTCGGCATAGCCGTCCCAGACGAAGAGCCGGCGGGCGGTTTCGAACAGGTCGAGCCGTTCCGACGGGGTCGGCAGCGCCTCGGAGGGGATCATCTGCTGGCGCTTTGCCATCCACGGCACGTGCGCATATCCGTAAAGCGCCACCCGGTCGGGCGCGAAGGAGAGCAGCTTCTGCACCGTCTCGGTGATGCGCGAGCGGGTCTGGTGCGGCAGGCCGTAGAGGATATCGGCGTTGAGGCTGTGCACGCCCCGCTCGCGGATCATCTCGACCGCGGCGCGGGTGACGTCATAGCCCTGCGGCCGGCCGATGGTCTGCTGAATCTCCTCGTCGAAATCCTGCACCCCGATCGAGGCGCGGTTCATGCCGCCGGCGGCCAGCACATCGAGCCGCTCGCCATCGAGTTCGTTGGGATCGATCTCGACCGAGAACTCGGCATTGTCGGCGAAATCCGCGACCTCGTGGACCTTGTCGATCAGCGCCCGCATCAGATCGGGCGAAAGCAGCGTCGGCGTGCCGCCGCCCCAGTGCAGGCGCGAGAGCTTCACCCCGCGCGGCAGGTGCCGCTTGAGCAGGTCGAGCTCGGCCTTGAGCGTTTCGACATAGGTCTCGACCGGGCCGAGCGTTGCCGTGCCCTGCGTCCGGCAGGCGCAAAACCAGCACAGTCTGCGACAGAACGGCACATGAAGATAAAGCGAGACCGTTCCGTTTTCCGGTACGCTTTCGACCCAGGACGCAAAATGCTCCGGTGTTACCGCATTCGAAAAATGCGGAGCCGTCGGATAACTGGTGTACCGGGGGACCTTCGCGTCGAAGAGACCCAACCGCGAGAGTTGTGTTCGAGTGTTCATGCGCCTACATTTAGAAAGCCGCAGGTAGCGCAACTTTGACCCAGATCAAGACAAGACCTTCGTGTCGGTTTTTCAGACAGGCGCGCAGACAGGATTGAGTAAGAAACATGCTGAACGAACGCAGCCTCTCTGTCTCTCAGGAATGCGCGGATTGCCCGATCCGTCACCGCGCGGTCTGCGCCCGCTGCGAATCGGACGAGCTCGAACGTCTGGAAGAGATCAAGTACTACCGGAAGTTCGAGGCAGGTCAGACCGTTATCTGGTCCGGCGACCGGATGGATTTTGTCGGCTCGGTGGTTTCCGGCATCGCCACGTTGACCCAGACCATGGAAGATGGGCGCACCCAGATGGTGGGCCTGCTGCTGCCCAGCGATTTCGTCGGCCGACCCGGACGCGCCACCGCCGCCTATGACGTGGTCGCCACCACCGATCTGGTGATGTGCTGCTTCCGCAAGACCCCCTTCGAAGAGCTGATGCGCCAGACCCCGCATATCGCCCAGAGGTTGCTCGAGATGACCCTCGACGAGCTTGACGCCGCGCGCGAGTGGATGCTGGTGCTCGGCCGCAAGACCGCCCGCGAAAAGATCGCCTCGCTGCTGTCGATCATCGCCCGCCGTGACGCCTCGATCAACATGACCACGGCGCATGGCAATATCGTCTTCGACCTGCCGCTGACTCGCGAGGCAATGGCCGATTACCTCGGTCTTACGCTGGAAACCGTGAGCCGCCAGATCTCGGCGCTGCGCAAGGACGGGGTGATCGAGCTCGAGGGCAAGCGTCACGTCACCGTGCCCGACATGAGCCGCCTTCTGGAAGAGGCCGGCGACGACGCCGATGGCGGCGTCTTCGCCTGACCGACCCTGCCGGTCAGGCCTCGAAAAGCGTCTCGAAGCCGCCAAAGATCATGCGCTTGCCGTCGAACGGCATCTCCATCATCTCGCGCCAGCGCGGGTCGGTCTCCATCGAGGCCCAGCAGGCATCGCAGGTTGCCTTGTCGGGCCAGAGGATCCACGAGAACACCACCGCCTCGCCCTCCTGCCGCTTCACCGCCATCGGGAAGGACGTCACCTCGCCGTCAGGCACATCCGCCTCCCAGCATTCGCGGATCCCGGTCGCGCCGTAATCCTTGAACAACTGCCAGCTCTTTTCGGCGCTTGCGAGATAGGCGGCCTTGTTCTCGACCGGTACAGCGGCCATGAAACCGGATACATAGGACATTGACGATATCTCCCTGTTGCACGAGGGAAGGGTATCAGACAAACTACGTTGATACCAACATGAATGACCGCATGGACCCGGACCTGCCGATCGAAACGACGCTTGAAGTGCGTGACCGCTGCCTCTGCCTGCAGGCGCAGCGCGCGGCGCGGGCGCTTGCGCGCCGGTTCGACACCGCGCTGAAGCCGCTCGGCCTTACCAACGGGCAGTTCTCGATCCTGATGTCGCTCAACCGGCCCGAGCCGCCGCGGATCTCGGATCTGGCACCCTTCCTCGCCACGGACCGCACCACGCTGACCGCCGCGCTGAAGGTGCTCGAGCGGCGCGGGCTGGTGGAGAGCCGGGCCGATGCGCAGGACCGCCGCAACCGTCGCCTCACGCTGAGCGAGGATGGCCGCGCGCTGATGAAGCAGGCGGTGCCGGTCTGGCGGGCCGCGCACGATGCGCTCGACGCCGAGCTTGGCGAGGCTGACCCGGCCGCGCTGCGCGCTGCCTTTTCAGCGATCAAATGAACAGGGGCGGCGCGTGATGCGCCGCCCCGTTCCTGCGTGAAGCCACTTGTTTCAGGTCAATGCGCGAGGAAGACCGGCACGTCGGCCTGCTCGAGCATGTTGCGGGTCGCGCCACCGAGGATCGCCTCGCGGAAGCGCGAATGGCCATAGGCCCCCATCACGATCATGTCCGCATCGAGATCCTGCACGTGGCGGCACAGCACATCGGACACGCGCGGCATGGTCTTGGACAGCACGTCGATCTCGGTTTTCACGCCGTGGCGCGCGAGGAACTGCGACAGCGCCCCGCCCGGATCCGAACGGTTCGGCCCGTGCTGCGGCGGATCGATCACCACCACATGCACGTTGTCGGCGCTCTTCAGCAGCGGCAGCGCCGCCCGCACCGAGCGCAGCGCCTCGTTGCTCTCGTTCCAGCCGATCACGACGCGCGACGGCGTTGCGGTCGGGGTCACGCTGTCGGGCACGACCAGCACCGGGGTCTGGCCCTCGAAGAGCGCGCCCTCGGTGACCGGCTCGAGCTCGACGCCATGCTCCTTGCCATAGGGCTTGGGCAGCACCACGAGATCGGCAAAGCGCGCCCGGCCGGCCACGTGGCGGCCGATATCGGCAAGCTGCGCGACGCCTTCCTCGACGGCCCAGCGGGCGTCCTTCTTGCCCAGCGCGCCGCGGACCACGCCCGCGAGCTTCTCGGCATCGGCAGTGGCGCGGGTGATGGTCTCCTGCAGGATCATCGCGTTGGCACCGGCGTAGTAATAGCCGGTCTGTGTCCGGTCGACGCCGAAGCACAATGCATCGAGATGCGCATCCCAGCCGGCGGCAAGTGCCGCGGCGTGATCGACCGTCGACTGGGCCAAGGCCTCGTCGGTGACCACGGTAAGTATCGTCTTGTAGCCCATCTGTTCGTCTCCTCGGAAGTCAGTGGCTTCGCCAGCACTCTACGGCTGCGCGAATGGCCGCACCTTGACAATGCTCAATGGCTTGGAGGGAAAGCCTTGATACAGATCAAAGTATGTACGCAGCCAAATGCCCATTAACCGGTCAGTCTAAAACCGCCTGCGCGGCAACGAATCGTGCGGGAGAGAGACGAAGGGACGAACAATGATCAATTACCTCAAGCTCATCGTGCTTGGCGTGATCGCGCTGTTTGCGCTGATCGCCGCCAACTATGCACGAGATGTGGCTTACATGGTCCACGCCATCATCATTTTCATGGTGACAGCAGGGCTTTTCCTGTGGACCCTCCGCCATACCGACGAACCCGTGCCTGCCAAGGTGCTGGAAACCTCCTATCTCGACGGCGTCGTGCGCTACGGCGTCATCGCCACCGCTTTCTGGGGGGTCGTCGGCTTCGCCGCCGGCACCTTCATCGCCGCGCAGCTCGCCTTCCCGGTGCTGAACTTCGACTGGGCCCAGGGCTACATGAACTTCGGCCGGCTGCGCCCGCTGCACACCTCGGCGGTGATCTTCGCCTTCGGGGGCAACGCGCTGATCGCCACGTCCTTCTACGTCGTCCAGCGCACCTCGGCGGCCCGGCTCTGGGGCGGCAACCTCGCGTGGTTCGTGTTCTGGGGCTATAACCTGTTCATCGTCCTCGCCGCGACCGGCTACCTGCTCGGTGGCACCCAGTCGAAGGAATACGCCGAGCCCGAATGGTACGTCGATCTCTGGCTGACCATCGTCTGGCTCGCCTATCTCGCGGTCTTCGTCGGCACCATCGTGAAGCGCAAGGAGCCCCACATCTACGTGGCCAACTGGTTCTACCTGAGCTTCATCATCACCGTCGCCATGCTGCACGTATTCAACAACCTCAGCATCCCGGTCTCGATCTGGGGCTCGAAGTCGGTGCAGGTGTTCTCGGGCGTGCAGGATGCGATGACCCAGTGGTGGTACGGCCACAACGCTGTGGGCTTCTTCCTGACCGCGGGCTTCCTCGGCATGATGTATTACTTCGTGCCCAAGCAGGCCGAGCGTCCGGTGTTCTCCTACAAGCTCTCGATCGTGCACTTCTGGGCGCTGATCTTCATCTACATCTGGGCCGGTCCGCACCACCTGCACTACACCGCACTGCCTGACTGGGCGCAGTCGCTCGGCATGGTGATGTCGCTGGTATTGCT
>NZ_JBYNAH010000355.1:0-2970 GCF_059781815.1 Salipiger sp.
CTGGGTTTCAATTGAAGCGCAGCATGCCGAGCACCGTGTCTGCCTGCGCGCCGACTGTAATGCGCGGATCTTGCGCCCTCGACGACCTCGAGCAGGTCGGCGGCGATCAAGTCGGTAAAGGCGACGCCCACGTTGCCTGATGTTCGGCGTCAGCCCGCAGTCCAACCTCCATCGACCTTGAGCGCGCTGCCCGTTGTCATCGCAGAGGCGTCAGACGCAAGGAACAGGGTCGCTGCCGCAACCTCCTCGATGCTGGCCAGACGGCCGAGGCGAATGCGGCTCATCACCTCGGACTGGAAGGCTGGGTCGGCGAGAAAGGGCCTTGTCATCGGGGTCTCGACGAAGGTCGGGCAGACCGTGTTGACGCGGATGCCGCTACCCGCGAGCTCCATCGCGAGCGCCCGGCTGAAGCCTTCGAGCGCCCATTTTGAGGCGCAGTAGAGCGCCCGATTGGGGGCTCCCACGTGCCCCATCTGCGACGACATATTGATGATCGAACCCTGCACGCCCTCATCCGCCATGCGCATCGAGACCGCACGGGCGGCGAACACCGCGGCGCGCAGGTTGAGGTCCATGACCGCGTCGTAGTCCTTGGGCGTGACCTCGGCTAGCGGCTTGGGCCGGTTGGTGCCGGCATTGTTGACAAAGACATGCGGGGCAGGGCGGGAGGCCATGAAGCGCTCCACGGTGGCCACGTCGGTGACGTCGAGCGCTTCGGCCTCGGCGATGAGTCCCTCACCGCGCAACTCCGAGGCGAGTGCCTCGATCTCGCCAGCGCTGCGCGCCACGAGTGTGACGGCGGCCCCGGCTTCGGCCAGTGTGCGGGCCACCCCGGCCCCGATGCCGCGACCGGCACCGGTGACTAGCGCCCGTCGCCCGTCGAGACGAAAGAGCGGGCTCATTCAGCCGCCGTGCCGTAGGCCACGTTGCGGCCGCCGTAGCGCCGGACCCGGAGGTTGGCCTGCTCGGCATGGCCAACGAAGCCCTCGAGCATGCACAGCCGCGAGCAGTACTCGCCGATCTCCGCCGCAGCGGCGTCGCTGATGACCTTCTGATAACTGTGGGTCTTGAGAAACTTGCCGACCCAGAGCCCGCCGGTATAGCGCCCCGCCTTCTTCGTTGGCAGCGTGTGGTTGGTGCCGATCACCTTGTCACCGTTGGCGACATTGGTGCGCGGGCCGAGGAAGAGCGCGCCATAGCTGGTCATGTTTTCGAGATACCAGTCGTCGCGGTCGGTCATCACCTGCACATGCTCGGAGGCGATGTCATCTGCCGCCGCCAGCATCTCGTCGTGGCTGTCGCAGAGAATGACCTCGCCGTAATCCTCCCAGCTTTTCCGGGCGGTGTCGGCGGTCGGCAGGATGGCGAGCAGGCGGTCGATCTCTGCCAGCGTGGCGCGAGCGAGCGGCTCGGAATTGGTCACCAGAACGGCGGGGGAATTGTAGCCGTGCTCGGCCTGCCCAAGCAGGTCGGTGGCGCACATCTCCGCATCGACAGTGTCATCGGCGATCACCATGGTCTCGGTCGGGCCGGCGAAGAGGTCGATACCTACGCGCCCGAAAAGCTGCCGCTTGGCTTCGGCGACGAAGGCGTTGCCGGGACCGACCAGCATGTGCACCGGCTCTATCGTCTCGGTGCCAAGGGCCATCGCGCCGATCGCCTGGATGCCGCCGAGCACGTGGATCTCGTGCGCGCCGCCGAAGTGCATCGCGGCTATCACGGCCGGGTTGGGCTTGCCCTTGAAGGGTGGGGTCGCCGCAACGATGCGCGGCACGCCGGCCACTGCGGCGGTCAGCACCGACATGTGCGCCGAGGCCACCATCGGGAATTTGCCACCGGGAACGTAGCAACCCACCGATTGCACTGGGATGTTGCGATGTCCGAGGATCACCCCTGGCAGAGTCTCGATCTCGATATCTTGCATCGAGGCCCTCTGCGCCTCGGCAAAGGCACGGACCTGGGTCTGGGCAAAGTGGATGTCGTCGATCTCGCGCGGGGTGAGCTGACCGATCAGAGAGTCGATCTCGTCCTGCGACAGGCGGAAGCTGGCAGGGCTGTAGCTGTCGAATGTCTTACTGAGCTCGCGCACGGCGGCGTCGCCGCGTGTCTCGATGTCCTTTAGGACCTGCTCGACCGTCGCGCGCACCTTGGCGTCGTCCTCGTTGCGCAGGTCGGTCGGGCGGCCGGTCTTGAGATGGTGGATGGTCATGGGGAAGTCCTCCTCTGGATGCTGACTGCAGCAAGCCCGCCAAAGTCAGGGGTTGCAATATTTCACAAACGAAGTGAAAAACTTTCAGTCACTCGCTCGCGTCTTAGCGGGCGCCGGTTGTGGAGGACCTGATGCCGAAGGTGACGGCGAAACTTGTGGCCGCGCAGGCGGGCGTGTCCGTCGCGGCGGTGAGCCGGGCCTTTCAACCCGGGGCGCCGCTCGCGGCCGAAAAGCGCGCCGAGGTGCTTCGCATCGCTTCGGAACTCGGCTACGTGCCGCCATCCGGGCGAAGCCTCGACCAGCTCGGAACCCAGAGCGTGAGCCTCGTTGCCGGAGACCTGACGAACCCGTTCTATGCCGGGGTCCTCGAACTGCTGTCGCACGAGCTACACAAGCGTGGCCGGCGGCTGATGCTGCACGCCATCCCGCCCGGCGAGACGGTCGACGTGGCGATGGAGCAGGTGCTCGGCTATCGCGCCGATGCGGCCATCGTGACCTCGGCGCAGATGTCCTCCGAGCTCGTGCGGCGCTGCCGGGAGCGCAATTTTCCGGTGGTGCTTCTGAACCGGGTTCAGCCGGACAGCCAGATGACGGCGGTGACCTGCGACAATCATGCCGGCGCCCGGATGATCGCCACGCGCTTCCTGCGTTCCGGTCGCCGGCGCATTGCACACATTACCGGCCTGCCCGACACCTCGACCCACCACGAGCGCGCGCGCGGGTTCCTCGCTCGGCTGGGTGGGGCCGGCGTGGCGCCGGTG
>NZ_JBYNAH010000073.1:0-20713 GCF_059781815.1 Salipiger sp.
CGAGGCCCTTGTTCTCTTCGACGGTGATGACACCCTCGTTGCCGACCTTCTGCATCGCGTCAGCGATCTGGCGGCCGATTTCCTCTTCGCCGTTGGCGGAGATGGTGCCGACCTGGGCGACTTCGTTGGAGTCGTTCACCGGGCGGGCAGCCGCCTTGATGGCGTCGACGACCTTGGCGGTGGCCAGATCGATGCCGCGCTTGAGGTCCATCGGGTTCATGCCCGCTGCGACCGACTTCATGCCTTCCTTGACGATGGCCTGGGCCAGCACGGTGGCGGTGGTGGTGCCATCACCCGCTTCGTCGTTGGTGCGGGAAGCGACTTCCTTCACCATCTGGGCGCCCATGTTCTCGAACTTGTCTTCCAGTTCGATTTCCTTGGCGACCGAAACACCGTCCTTGGTGATGCGCGGAGCGCCGAAGGACTTGTCGAGCACAACGTTGCGGCCTTTCGGGCCGAGGGTCACCTTCACCGCGTCGGCGAGGATGTTCACACCCTTGAGCATGCGCGTGCGGGCGTCGGTATCGAACTTCACGTCCTTTGCAGACATCTGTCAGTTCTCCTGAATTCTGTTGGGGATAGGCGGGCGCACCCGCCGGTCAGTTCTGGGAAACGGGTCTCAGGCGGCTTCGGTGATGCCGAGAATGTCCGATTCCTTCATGATCAGCAGCTCTTCGCCGTCGATCGAAACCTCGGTGCCCGACCACTTGCCGAACAGGACGCGATCACCGGCCTTCACGGCCATGTCGATCAGCTCGCCGCTGTCCTTGCGTGCGCCTTCACCACATGCGACCACGACGCCCTCTGCGGGCTTTTCCTTGGCGCTGTCGGGGATGATCAGACCACCTTTGGTCTTCTCGTCGCTCTCAACGCGGCGGACCAGCACGCGGTCATGAAGCGGTTTGAATGCCATCTTCGAGTACTCCTGGCTCAAAGTTTGTCCCAGTAACAGCCCCTTGCGGGGCCGTTAGCACTCACCTCTTCTGAGTGCTAATGGCGCATAGCTAGGGACCGTCGCGAGTCGTGTCAACGGGAGGATCTCGAAAAATTCGCCCCTCCCGAGCGTCTCGCACCCCTCACCTAAGAACGATTTTCCGGATCGAAACCCGTTGCGCGCAAATATGCCGATCGCCCCTGCCCGGGGTTTCTGTGGCGGCGACAAGCGGCGTGAAAGCCATGGCGTCCGCGCGCAATTCGTGAAATGGTATACCAAGAATGCGCCCTTACGCGCCGTCCCAGCCCAAGAGCCAGACATGCCCCCTCATCCCGCCGCATCCGTCGTGGTGCCGCACGCGCCCGCCCGTCCCGCGCCCGACAACATGAAGGGCATCCTTCTGATCACGCTCGGTTTCGTCTTCTTCGGCGCGACCGATGCCATGGCCAAGCTGCTGACCACCGAACTGCCCGCCATGCAGGTAGTCTGGATGCGGCAGCTCGGGCTGTTCTCGGGCGTGATGGTGATGCTGGCGATGCGCGGCCTGCACGTGCTGCGCACCCGCCACCCGGTGGTGCAGATCTCGCGCGGGGTGCTGGCGACCTGCTCGGCGGCGCTCTTCATCCTCGCCATCCGCCACGTGCCTCTGGCCGACGCCACGGCGGTGACCTTCATCGCGCCCTTCATCGTCACCGCGATCGGCGCGCTGGTGCTGAAGGAGCCAGTGGGCATCCGCCGCTGGGCCGCCGTGGCGGTGGGCTTCATCGGCATGCTCATCGTGATCCGCCCCGGCATGGGCGTGTTCCACCCGGCGATCTTCATCACCGTCGCCGCCGCCACCGCCTTTGCCACGCGACAGGTGCTGTCGCGGCTGCTGGCGGGGGACGACACCATTGCCACCACCGTGGCCTATACCTCGATCACCTCGACCCTGCTGCTCACCGTGCCGATGCTGATCGTCTGGCAGACACCCGGCGCATGGTGGGTCTGGCTCGTCGCCGCCGGCATGGCGTTCTGCGCCGCCACCGGCGAGATCTTCATCATCCGTGCGCTTGACGTGGCGCAGGCGGTGGTGGTGGCGCCGATGCAATATTCGATGATCCTGTGGAGCACGCTCTACGGCTTCCTGCTGTTTTCGGACCTGCCCGACCTCTGGACCCTGATCGGCTGCGCCATCATCGTGGCCTCCGGGCTCTACACGCTGAACCGCGAGCGCGTCGCCGCCAAGCGTCAGCGCAACATTGCCCGGGCCGAGGCCGCCAACGCTGCCGAAGCCGCCGCGCGCACCGAGGAAATCTGAGCTACCAACTATAGGCCCAGTGGGTGAGCCCGGCGCGGCCCTCGGCGCTGATCGCGTAGACACCGGTCTCGATCTTGTCGAACCAGCCGTAATGGTTGTCGCGCATGATCCGCGTCGCCTCCTTCACGCCGGTCGCCGCCACCACGTCGCGCCCCCGGCAGGCGCCGTGCTCGGCCAGATGCGCCGCGCAGCGCAGCGCGTCCTGCCGGTAGCCCGTCACGATGCCGTGCCGGGTCGCGCCGCCGGCGTTCGGATCGCCCTCGATGCGCTGGAATTCCCGCAGGAGCCGGGCCTGCTTGCGCTTGTTCTTGCGCGGCGCGTAAGGCCCCGGATCGCACAGCACCTCGGCCCGGCCTTCTTTGACCACGATAAAGCCCAGCCCCAGCCGGCGGCAGAGCGCGAGGTTGTCCTTCAGCGCCCGCCTTGCCGTCCGCCCCGAGGGCTTCGGCACCGCGATATAGACCGCGTCGCTCAGCGTCAGCCGCGCCACCGCCTGATGGAACAGCGCCAGCGAGATCTTCAGCTTCAGCTCGACGATCACCGGCGGCTCGGCGCCCCGCATCGCCACCAGATCGGCGGCGCCGACCTCGCCCTTCACCTCGTAGCCCTGCCCCATGAGCAGCGCCTTGACCGGCGCGTAGAGTTCACTTTCCCGCTGCATGGCGCGGAGAGTGACCCCGCCGCTTGCCGCTGTCCATCCCCTGCCCTAGCCTGCGCCCGACCTGTTGCCGCCCCGTTGCCCGACCAGCGAGAAAGACCCGATGCGCCGCCTGATCCTTGCCGCCCTGCTGGGGCTCTCCCTCACCCCTGCCGGCGCGCACGCCGCCTGCGAGGGCACCGACCTGCGCCAGAGCCTGAGCCCCGGCGAACGCGCCGAGCTCGACGCCCTCATCGCCGACATGCCCTTCGCCACCGGCAATCACTGGCGCGCCGAGAAGGATGGCGAGGTCATCCACCTCGTCGGCACCATGCACCTCAGCGACCCGCGGCTCGACGGCCCGGTCGACCGTCTGCGCCCGGTCATTGCCGAGGCCGGCGCGCTGCTGCTCGAGATGCCACAGGCCGAGCAGGCGAAACTGATCGGCGCAATGTCCGACCGCCCGGAGCTGCTGCTGCTGACCGAGACGACCCTGCCCGAGCTGATGCCGGAAGACGACTGGCAGGCGCTGGCAGAGGCGGCCAAGGCGCGCGGCATCCCCGGCGTGATGGCCGCCAAGTTCCGGCCCTGGTATCTGTCGATGATGCTGGCCCTGCCGGCCTGTGCCCAGGCCGCGATGCAGGAGCAGAACGGGCTCGACGTTCGCCTCGAGGCGCTGGCCGATGAGGCCGGCGTGCCGACCCTGCCTCTGGAGCCTTTCGACACCGCCTTCGGCATCTTCAACGCCGCCCCGCTCGAGGAGCAGATCGAGATGATGTCGATGGCGCTCGCCACCGAGGATCAGGGCGAGGACGGCATGGCCACCACGGTGGCCGCCTATTTCGACGAACGCCCCGGCGAGATGTGGGCGCTCTCCGGCATCCTGATGCAGCGCAGCGGCGCCTATGCCCCCGGCGAGGCCGAAGCGCTGATCGAGGAGACCAACGAGGCGCTGCTGGCGAGCCGCAACCGCGCCTGGCTTCCGGTGATCCTCGAGGCCGCCGCGACGACAGACGGCCCGGTCATCGCCGCCTTCGGCGCCGCCCACCTGCCGGGGGCCGAGGGCGTGGCGCGGCTCTTGGAGGAGGACGGGTTCACGCTGACGCGCGAACCCTTCTGAGATCAGGCGGCGAGCCCGCGCCCCCTGAGCAGCGCCTCGACCCCGGGCATCCGGCCGCGGAAGGCGGTGTAGAGATCCTCCGCCTCCTGCGAGCCGCCCTTCGAGAGGATGAAACTCTCGAGCTTCTCCGCCGTCGCCGGGTCAAAGGCATCGGCTGCCTCCTCGAAGGCGGCGAAGGCGTCCGCATCCATCACCTCGGACCACATGTAGCTGTAGTAGCCGCTGGAATAGCCGTCCCCGGCGAAGACATGGGCGAAATGCGGCGTCGCGTGGCGCATGGTGATCGCCTGCGGCATGCCGATTCCGTGCAGGATCTCGGCCTGCCGCGCCATCGGATCGCCCGGCGCCGCGCCGGAGTGGAACTCGAGGTCGACCAGCGCCGAGGCCACGTATTCCACCGTCTGGAAGCCCATGTCGAAGGTTGCCGCCGCCAGCACCTTGTCGAGCAGCGCCTTGGGCATCGGCGCGCCGGTCTCGGCATGGGTGGCGAACTCCTCGAGCACCTGCGGCACCTCGAGCCAGTGCTCGTAGAGCTGGCTCGGAAGCTCGACGAAGTCGCGTGCCACCGAGGTGCCCGAGACCGAACCGAACTCGACATCCGAGAGCATCTGGTGCAGCGCGTGGCCGAACTCGTGGAACAGCGTGCGCGCGTCGTCATAAGAGAGCAGCGCCGGCTTGCCCTTCGGCGGCTTGGCAAAGTTGCACACATTGACCACGATCGGCGTCTCGACGCGGGGCCGCTTGGCCTGGCTGCGCATCGCCGAACACCAGGCCCCCGAGCGCTTGGACGCCCGCGCGAAATAGTCGCCGATGAACACCGCGAGGTGCTCGCCGTTCCGGGTCACGTCCCATGCCCGGCAATCGGGGTGGTAGAGCGCCACGTCGAGCGGCTTGAACTCCAGCCCGAAGAGCCGGGTGGCGCAGGTGAAGGCGGCCTCGATCATGCGCTCGAGCTGCAGGTAGGGCTTGAGCTCGGCCTCGTCGAGATCGTGCAGCGCCTTGCGGCGCTTCTCGGCGTAGTAGCGCCAGTCCCAGGGCTGCAGCGCGTCGTTGATGCCGTCCTCGCGCAGCCTCTCCTCCATCTCGGCGGCATCGCGCAGCGCCTGCGCCCGGGCCGGCTCCCAGACCTGCATCAGGAGCTCGCGCACCCGCTCCGGCGTGCCCGCCATCTCGGTCTCGAGCTTGTAGGAGGCAAAATCGGCATAGCCCAGCAGCTTGGCCCGCTCCTCGCGCAGCGCCAGCACCTCGGCGGCGATGCCGCGATTGTCGGTCTCCCCGCCATTGGCGCCGCGTGCCGCCCAGGCCTCAAAGGCCTTTTGCCGCAGATCCCGGCGCGGCGAGAATTGCAGGAACGGCACGATCAGCGAGCGCGACAGCGTCACCACCGGCCCGTCCTGCCCCAGCGCCTCACCGGCCGAACGCGCCGCATCCACCACGAAGCCCGGCAGCCCCTCGAGATCGGCCTCTTCGAGCGGCATGAACCACTCCGCCTCGTCCTTGAGCAGGTTCTGGGTGAACTCCGTCCCCAGCACCGCCAGCCGCGACTTGACCTCTTTCATGCGCTCCGCCGCATCGCCCTCGAGCGCCGCGCCGGCCCGAACAAAGCCGCGATGGGTGAGGTAGAGCACGCGGGCTTCCTCGTCCGAAAGGCCCAGCTCCTCGCGCCGCGCCCAAAGATCGGCCACCCGTCCGAAGAGCCGCGCGTTGGCATAGATCGCCGAGCTGTGCGCCGCGAGCTTCGGCGAAAAGTCGCGCTGCAGCGCCTGCCGCGCCTCGTTGCTGTCGGCGCCCGCAACCGAGAAGAACACCGAGAGCACCTTGTCCAGCGCCTCGCCAGCCCCTTCCATCGCCAGGATCGTGTTGTCGAAGCTGGCGGGCTCGGGGTTGTCGGCAATGGCCTCGATCTCGGCGAGATGCTCGGCCAGCGCCTGTTCGAAGGCCGGGGCGAAATCGTCATCAGAGATGCGGTCGAAGGGCGCGATCCGGAACGGCGTGTCCCAGTCGGCAAGCAGCGGGTTGGTCATGTACGAGACTCCTTTTGTCCTGAAGCTAAGCCCGCCCCGCGCCCGCGACAATGCCCGCAAGACACATTCACCACCCCCGCCAGACGTCCCCTCTTCTCTTCGTCGAACATACTCCCGCCGGAGGCATCCCCCCGCCACCCGCACGGCGCCCACCAAAAGGCACAACACCCACAAACCAGAGAGGACAAGGACCGCTAACTGCCCCCACCAAACGCCCCCATCTTCTCTTCGTCAAGAATACTCCCGCCGGAGGCATCCGACGCTCCAAGGCACGCGACGCCCACCGAAAGATGCAACACCAGCCAAACCCGCGAGGACAGCCCGCAAGGGCTGGAGGAGCGCGCGCCGCCCGAGGCTCAGCCGCAGACCGGACAGCCCTCGCGCCGTTTCAGCGCAATCTTCCGCGTCTCACCCCAGAGCGCATCATAGATCAGCATCTCGCCCAGCAGCGGCTGCCCCGCCCCGGCGATCAGCTTGACGGTCTCCACCGCCATCATCGCGCCAACGACACCCGGCAGCGGCCCCAGCACCCCGGCCTCGGCGCAGGACGGCGCCAGCCCCGGCGCCGGCGCCTCGGGAAACAAGCACTCATAACACGGCGTGCCCCTCTGCGGATCGAACACCGAGAGCTGCCCCTCCCACTGGCTCAGCGCGCCGGAGACCAGCGGCTTTCCTGCCGCCACCGCAAAGCGGTTGGCGAGGTAGCGGGTGTCGAAATTGTCGGTGCCGTCAAGGATCACGTCGTACTCGGCAAAGAGCAGCTCCGCGCTCTCCGCATCGAGCCGTCGGTGATAGGGCCGCACGTCGACGTAGGGGTTCTGCGCCTCCATTGCCGCCTGCGCCGAGAACACCTTGGGCATGCCGATGCGCGCATCCGTATGGATCACCTGCCGCTGCAGGTTGGCGTTCTCGACCACGTCATCGTCGATCACCCCGATGGTTCCGACCCCGGCGGCGGCGAGATATTGCAGCGCCGGTGCGCCAAGCCCCCCGGCGCCGATCACCAGCACCTTCGCCTCGCGCAGCGCCTTCTGTCCCGGCCCGCCGAGCTCGCGCAGCACGATGTGGCGGGCATAGCGCTCAAGCTCCGCCTCGCCGAACCGCCCGCGCCGCTCCGGCACCTCTGGCGCCCGCGCCGCCTCCTGCGCCACCGCCCGCCCCTTCACCCGGCGCAGCACCAGCCCATAGGCCAACGCCAGCGCCGCAAAGCCGCCGAGGATCGCCCAGAGCGCCGGGCTCTCGCCGGTGGCCATGCGCAGCGGGTGGCCGTCGGGCAACACCAGATGCAGCGCCAGAACCGCGACATAGAGCAGTCCCAGCATGTAGAGCCGCGCCTGCCGCGAGGCCCCCATCAGCCGCCCGATGCCCCAGAGCGCCGCAGCAAGCACGAGGACCAGCAGCATCAGGAGACGCCCGTCGAACCGAACCCGCCCGTCCCGCGCGCGGTCTCGGGCAACGTCTCGACCAGGTCGAACCCGGCCTGCACGACGGGCGCGGCCACCATCTGCGCGATGCGGTCGCCATGGGAAATGGTGAAGAGCGCGTCGCCTGCGTTCATCACGATGACCCCGAGCGGGCCGCGATAATCGCTGTCGATGGTGCCGGGGCTGTTGGGCAGGGTGATGCCGTGCTTCAGCGCCAGACCCGAGCGCGGCCGGATCTGCACCTCCCAGCCGTCGGGGATCGCCAGCCGCAGCCCGGTGGGCACAAGCGCCCGCGCACCCGGCGCCAGCACCACCTCCCCCCGGTCGGGCAGGTTGGCGCGAAGATCCGCGCCCGCCGCTCCCGAGGTCGCATAAGCCGGCAGCCCCAGCGCCCGATCCGCACCCTCGTCCCACATCACCGCAATCGTGACCACGTCGATTTCCTTCCTGTTCTGTCGAAAAGCCGCGCTCAGGCGCCCAGCGCCTCGGCGATCCGCGCCGCCAGCCGCTCTGCCACCGCGCGCTTGCCCATGCGCGGCCACGCCTCGGCGCCCGCATCCGAGATCAGCACCACCGCATTCTCGCTGCCGCCCATGATGCCGGTCGCCGGGCTGACGTCGTTGGCGACGATCCAGTCGCAGCCCTTGCGCAGTCGCTTGGCGGTGGCATGGGCCACCACGTCGTCGGTCTCGGCGGCAAAGCCCACCACGAGACCGGGGCGGTCGTCGCCCAGCGCCGAGACCTCGGCGAGGATGTCGGGGTTCTCGGAGAACTCCAGCACCGGCAGCTTGCCCGCCTGCTTCTTGATCTTGGAGCCCGAGGCCTGCGCCACGCGCCAATCCGCTACCGCGGCGGCAAACACGCCGGCCGCGACCGGCAGCGCCCCCAGCACCGCGGCGCGCATCTCGAGCGCGCTTTCCACCTCGATGACCTCGACGCCCGTGGGCCGGGCTTTCTCGGCCGGCCCAGTCACGAAGACCACCTCGGCGCCGAGATCGCGCAGCGCCTCGGCGATTGCCGTGCCCTGCGCGCCGGAGGAGCGGTTGGCGATGTAGCGCACCGGGTCGATAGGCTCGTGGGTGGGCCCAGAGGTGACCAGCACCCGGCGGCCCTTGAGCGGCCCGTCGGCCAGCGCGCGCTCGACCTCGGCCACGATCTGCGGCACCTCGGCCAGCCGCCCCGGCCCGTATTCGCCGCAGGCCATGTCGCCCTCGTCGGGGCCCACGACGCTGACGCCGTCGCCCTTCAGGGTCTCAAGATTGCGCTGCGTGGCGGGGTGCTGCCACATCCGCACGTTCATCGCGGGGGCGATCATCACCGGCGTGTCGGTGGCCAGCAGCAGCGTCGAGGCGAGATCGCCCGCCAGCCCCTGCGCCATCTTGGCCATCAGGTCTGCGGTGGCCGGCGCGACCAGCACCAGATCGGCCACCCGCGACAGCTGGATATGGCCCATCTCGGCCTCGTCGGTCAGATCGAAGAGATCGCCATAGACCTTCTCGCCCGCCAGCGCGCTCACCGAGAGCGGCGTGACGAACTCCCGCGCCGAGGGCGTCAGCACCGGGGTCACCGCAGCGCCGCGCTCGCGCAGGCGGCGGATCAGCTCGAGCGCCTTGTAGGCCGCGATGCCGCCGCTGATGATGAGAAGAATTCGCTTGCCCGACAGCATCCCGCGCCACTCCCTTGCCCGTCACCTCTCCTGTTAAGGCGCGGGCGGGGAAAACTCAATTGGCCGGAGCCTTGCCGTCTTCGAAGGCAGCGCAGGGATCGTCGCGCTCGACCGCCTCGGTCTCTTCCAGCAGATCGAAGCGACCGTCCGGCGCGCCGCGCCCGGCCTCGCCCTGCCCCAGCGCCGCCACCGGCACCTCGGGGGCGGCCATGGCGATCAGCGCGGGTGCGCCCCAGTCGGTGCGGGCATGGCCGTTTCCCGTGATGACAACCACCGGCGCGCCATGCATCGACAGCGCCTCGAGCGCGGTCTCGGCAAGGCGTGCGTCGCGCAGGCGCTGGATCCCGACCATCATCGGCAGCATCTCGGCAGGCAGCGCATCGCAGTGGGCGGCCATCTGCATCGCCTCGCGCACCGCCTGCTGTTCCGGCGGCAGCGGCTCATCGAGGCCGTAAAACCCGGCGCTCGGGCCGAAGACCTTGTCGAGAGGCTCGTTCCCGGCGCGACGCGCCTCTTCGCGCGGCATCGCCGCGCCAAAAATCGCGGCCTCGCCGGCCGCCTCGAAAATCGGGTAATACATCGAGAAATCGGGCCAGCCCGAGTTTTCCCAGTCGAGCGCCTCGGCCAGCGCGGCCTCGTTTTCCAGATGTTCAGGTTGGATCAGCGCCGCCTGCTCGTTGGTCAGCATCTCGAAGACCAGCGCCACCGGCTTGATCTCGCGCACCAGCTCAGCCTGACGGAGGTGATGGGCGGGGTTGTCATGAACCTCGCCCAGAAACACCACCTGCGCCTCTTCCAGCTTGCGCGCATCCTCGCCCGCCTCCTGCGCCAGTGCCGCGGAAGCAGCCAGTGTCAGGGAGAGCAGCGGGGCGCAAAGCTGGACAGGTCGCATCATGCGAGGAACTGTGCCACCTCTCGCGACTGTGCTTCAAGCGACTTCCGCATTTTCACGAAGGCGGCGGCTTCAAGTTGCCGAACCCGCTCCTTCGAGAGGCCAAGCTCCTGCCCGAGGCTCTCGAGCGTGCGGGTCTCGTCGCGCAGCTTGCGCTCGCGCACGATGAAACGCTCGCGCTCGTTCAGCGAGGTCAGTGCCACCACAAGCCACTCACGCAGCTGGGCGTTGTCGAGCTTGCCCTCGACCAGCGACGAGCTCTGCTCGCCGTCATCCTCGAGCGTGTCGATCCACTCGCGCCCGTCCTCGTCGGTGGACTGGGTCGCGTTGAGCGAGAAATCCGACCCCGAAAGACGCCCGTCCATCATCTCCACATCGTGAAGCGGCACGCCCACTTCCTTGGCGATGGCCGCATGCAGCGCGTGGCGCTCGAGCGTGCGGCCCTCGGCGGCGGCTTCGCGCTCGAGACGGGCCTGTACCCGGCGCATGTTGAAGAACAGCGATTTCTGCGAGGAGGTCGAGCCGGTGCGCACCATGGACCAGTTGCGCATCACGTAGTCCTGGATGCTGGCCTTGATCCACCACACCGCGTAGGTCGAGAAGCGCACGCCGCGGTCCGGGTCGAACTTGTCGGCGGCCTTCATCAGGCCAAGACCGGCCTCCTGGATCAGGTCGCCCATCGGCGCGCCGTAGCGCTTGAACTTGGCCGCCATCGAGATCGCCAGCCGCATATAGGCGGTGATCAGGCGGTGCAGCGCCGCCTCGTCGCGATGGTCGCGCCAGGCATAGGCCAGCTGCAACTCGGTCTCGGCATCCAGAAGCTCGGCCTTCATGGCCTTGCGGGAGAGGGTCTGATCGTTGAAGGCCTCAGGTGTCATTCGCGTTCCCCATCGGTTTCTTGGACGGGAGACCCCGCCTTCTCGCACACTCTTGTTTCTGAGCAACGCAACGGGGCCGCGAATAGTTTCGCGCTGAGGCACATTTTTCTCGCGGCAGAGCAAAAACCCGCCTACCGGGCCCATTCCCGGCGCTGATGCCGATGCGCACAAATCGGAATTTCCGCGCGCCGCTGATCGGCTGTATCGGTGGATCTAGAGCATTTTCAGCACGAGGCGAGAGATGACCAACCGCTTGTTTCTTGGGGATTACACCTATTCCAGCTGGTCGCTGCGCGGCTGGCTGCTGCTCGAGCGCTTCGGCCTGCCCTTTTCGGTGACCCGGATCAGTTTCCTTGACGGTCCGGTCGCCGATCAACTTTCCGAGATCGCTCCGGCGCGCACCGTGCCCTGCCTGCTCACCGAAGACGGCGCGCTGGTCTGGGACAGCCTCGCCATCGCCGAGGAACTCGCCACGCGCTACCCAAACGCCGGGATCTGGCCTGCCGACCCGCAGGCCCGCGCGAGCGCGCGCAGCATGAGCGCCGAGATGCACTCGAGCTACGGCGCGCTGCGCGAGCAATGCCCGATGAATCTCTCGACCGCCTATGCCGGGTTCGAACCGTCCCCCGAGACCCGCGCCGATCTGACCCGGATCGAGGCGCTCTGGTCCCTCGCCCGCGACCGCTTTGCCGGCGACAGCCCCTGGCTCTTCGGCGCCTACAGCGCGGCCGATGCCTTCTTTGCCCCGGTGGCCGCACGCATCGCGGGCTACGGGCTCGAGCTTGGCGCGGTCGCCCGCGCCTATGTCGCGGCCCATCTTGCCGATCCCGCCTTCCGGCGCTGGCGCGCCATGGGGCTCGCCCGCAACGAGCACCTGCCGTGGTACGACCGCGATCACGAAGCCGCCCCATGGCCCGGCCCGGCGCCGCTTGAGGCACACGCGGTCGAAAGCGGCCCGTCCGAGAACGCGCGCTGCCCCTACTCGGGCGATCCGGTGACGCATTTCCTCGCGCTCGACGGCCGTGTCTTCGGCTTCTGCAACGCCTTCTGCCGCGACAAGACCCTGCGCGACCCGACCGCCTGGCCCGCCTTCGCCAAGCTGCTCTGAGCGCGCGCGTTTAACGCGGATGCTGTCGCCTTAACCTTTTCCTAACCATCCGCGCCTCAGGCTCGGGCGACAGGGAAAGGGGGCGCGCGTGGTCGCACATGCCTATACCGTGGCCTTCGAAGGCGTCGAGGCCCGCCCGGTCGAGGTGCAATGCGCCGTGACCGCGGGCGTGCCCGCCTTCGCCATCGTCGGCCTGCCGGACAAGGCGGTCTCGGAGGCGCGCGAGCGGGTGCGCGCGGCGCTCACCGCGATGGCCATCGCGCTGCCCTCCAAGCGCATCACCGTCAATCTCTCGCCCGCCGACCTGCCCAAGGAAGGCTCGCATTTCGACCTGCCCATCGCGCTCGGCCTGCTCGCCGCGCTCGAGATCCTGCCCAGGGACGAGATCGCGCGGACCATGGCCCTTGGCGAGCTGGCGCTCGACGGCACGCTGGTGGCGGTGCCCGGCGCCCTGCCCGCCGCGATGACCGCCGCCGAGGAGGAGCGCACCCTGCTCTGCCCCCTCGCCTCCGGCCCCGAGGCGGCGTGGGTCGGTGCCTGCCGCGTGCTCGGCGCGCGCAGCCTGACCGAGGTGGTGCGCCATTACAGCGGCGCCGCGCCGATCGCCCCCGCCGAGCCCGGAGAGCTGCCCGCCACTTCGCGCCACCGCGACCTGCGCGACGTCAAGGGTCAGGAGCGCGCCAAGCGCGCGCTCGAGATCGCCGCCGCCGGGCGGCACCACCTGATCCTCGTCGGCACGCCCGGCTCGGGCAAATCGATGCTGGCCGCGCGCATGCCCGGCCTCCTGCCGCCCCTCACGGCCCCCGAGGCGCTCGAGACCTCGATGATCCACTCGCTCGCGGGCCTGCTCGACGAGGGCGGCATCTCCCGCGCACGACCCTACCGCGCGCCGCATCACACCGCCTCGATGGCGGCGATCATCGGCGGCGGGCGGCGGGCCAGCCCCGGCGAGGTCAGCCTCGCCCATAACGGCGTGCTGTTCATGGACGAGTTTCCCGAGTTCCCCCGCACCGTGCTCGAGACCCTGCGCCAGCCGATCGAAAGCGGCGAGGTCATGGTCTCGCGCGCCAACGCCCATGTCAGCTATCCCTGCCGCTTCCTGCTGATCGCTGCCGCCAATCCCTGCCGTTGCGGCCACCTGACCGACCCGGCCCGCGCCTGCTCGCGCGCGCCGGTCTGCGGCGAGGACTATCTCGGGCGCATCTCGGGGCCGCTGATGGACCGCTTCGACCTGCGCATCGAGGTGCCCCCCGTCGCCTTTACCGATCTCGACCTACCCGCCTCCGGCGACGACTCGTCCACCGTCGCAGCCCGCGTCGCCGCCGCACGTCTCAGGCAGGCCGAGCGCTTCTCCGACCATCCCGGGCTGCGCACCAATGCCGATGCGGAAGGGCAGCTTCTCGAGGAGATCGCCGCACCGGATGCCGAGAGCCGCGCGTTGCTGCTGCGCGCCGCCGACCGGTTTGGCCTGTCGGCGCGCGGCTATCACCGCATCCTGCGGGTGGCCCGCACCATCGCCGATCTCGCGGGGGACGACGCCCTGCGCCGCCCGCATGTGGCCGAGGCGCTGAGCTACCGGCTGGTCGCCGCGAGGCAGGACTGAGCGAAGCGCGCCGCGAGGCGCAGCGTCGCCCGGGCCTCGGGGATCCAGCCATCGAAGACCGGCCAGGCATGCGGCGCGTCGGGATGTTCGTGCACCGTCACCTCGCCGCCCTGATCGCGCAGGCGCGCCGCCATGTTGCGGGCATCGTCGGCGAGGATCTCGGTCCCGGAATGGCAGATCAGCACCGGCGGGCAGCCGGGAAAGCTGCCGTAGAGTGGCGAGACGCGCGGATCTGTCGGGTCGCTGCCGCCAAGCACGATTGCGCCGAGTTCCTTGATACGGGCGACCGGCAGGAAGGGATCGGCGTCGGCGTTTGTACGCAGGCTCTCGCCGGTCATCGCGAGATCTGTCCAGGGCGAAAACGCGATGGCCCCGGCAGGCGGCGTGCCCTCGGCGCAGCACTGCGCCAGCAGCGCCAGCGCCAGCCCGCCGCCGGCGGAATCCCCCGCCAGCAGGATGCGCTCCGGCGCGTAGCCCAGCGCAAGGCAGCGCCGCCACGCGGCATGGGCAGCCTCGAATGCGGCAGGGACCGGCGCGTTTTGCGCCAGCGGGTAGTCCGGTGCGCAAGCCTCGATCCGCGCCAGCTTCGAGAGCCGCGCGATCAGGCCCTGATGGGTCACGGGGCTGCCCGAGATGTAGCCGCCACCGTGGAAATAAAGGATCACCTTGCCCGGCGCGCAGGGCCCGGCGCTGATCCAGTGCAGCCCGCCCGGCCGCGCGATCCGGCGGAGGTAGGGCGGCTGGCGCAGCGCCAGCGCCCCGATGCGGCGAAAGTCGCGCTCCGCCGCGCCCGGACCTACCGTCCGCGCCAGCCGCGGCTTGACCGCGAGGCGCAGAACCAGGTTGAGCGCGGCGAGCCGCCGGCTCATCCGCGCTTGGCTTCGATCGCCTGCCAGATCTTCTCGGCCACGTTGACGCCGTCGAACCGCTCGAGTTCCTGGATGCCGGTGGGCGAGGTGACGTTGATCTCGGTCAGCCAGTCTCCGATCACGTCGATGCCGACGAAAACCTGCCCCTTCTCGCGCAGGATCGGGCCGATCTTGGCGCAGATCTCACGGTCGCGCTCGGTCAGCTCGACCTTCTCCGGGCGCCCGCCCACATGCATGTTCGAGCGGACCTCGTTGGCCGCCGGCACGCGGTTGATCGCACCCACCGGTTCGCCGTCGACGAGGATCACCCGCTTGTCGCCCTTGGTCACCGCCGGCAGGTATTTCTGCACGATCAGCGGCTCCCGCGAGAAGCCGGTGAAGAGCTCGTAGAGCGAACTGAGGTTGCGGTCGTTCTCGTCGAGCCGGAACACGCCTGCACCGCCATTGCCGTAGAGCGGCTTGAGGATGATGTCGCCATGCTTGGCCTTGAACGCGCGGATGGTCTCGAGATCGCGGGCGATGGTGGTGGGCGGCGTCAGCTCGGGGAAGTTCAGCACCAGCAGCTTTTCCGGCGAGTTGCGCACCCAGAACGGATCGTTGACCACCAGCGTTCCGGGCATCAGCCGCTCGAGCAGGTGGGTCGTGGTGATGTAGTGCATGTCGAAGGGCGGATCCTGCCGCAGCCAGACCACGTCGACCTCGGCCAGATCGATTAGTTCGAGCGGGCCGAGCTCGGCATGATCGCCCTGCACCCGTTTGACCTTGAGCGAGCGCGCCCGCGCCATGATGCGCCCTTCCTGGAAGGAGAGGTGGTCCGGCAGGTAGTAATACAGTTCGTGCCCGCGTGCCTGAGCCTCCTCGGCCAGTCGAAACGTGCTGTCGGCATTGATGTCGATCGGACCGATCGGGTCCATCTGAAAGGCGATCTTCATGGGCTCTCCCGCTCTGGCTTTCGCCATACATGGCCCACAGACCCGGGACTGGCAATGCCCCCTCAGGGGCCAAGCGCGTTCTCCACCACGCGGATCATGCCATGCTCGTTCATCAAGGCCACGTCGAAGCGCATCTCGGTGAGCGACCCTCGCGGCTGGGTGCCGGCGAATTCCTCGCCCGCGCGCAGCAGGCGGGCGATCTGCCGGGATGACAGGCGCTGCAAAGCGCGATCGAAGCTGCGGCTTTTCTTCACCTCGACGAAGATCAGGCCAGCGCCATCGTGCAGGATCAGATCGATCTCGCCGCAGCGCCCGCGCCAGCGCTGACGCGCCACGCGGTAGCCCCGGCGCTCATAATCCTGCGCCACCCGGGCTTCGGCGGACAGCCCGGCGCGATGGCCGAGCGCTCCACGTTCGACGCGGGCTCGGCGCCCGTCCTCATGGGCTTGCGAGAGAGTCGCAGGATTGCGGAAATCGAAACTGAGTTGCTGGCCCATCATCGACATGGGATCCCCTCCTCCGGGGATCACTCCCCGTCTTCGGCCCGCTCCTTCACCAATGCCATGGCACGCTGATAGACCGGGCGCCGTTTCACGCCATACATGCCCGAGACCGCATCGGCGGCGTCGCGCACCGACATCGTCAGCAGCGCCTCGGTCAGGGAGCGGTCTAGGTCAGAATCGCTAATATCTTCTGAATCGCCTTTGCCAATCAGCACCACGATCTCGCCCTTGGGCGTTACCTCCGCGTAGTGCTCGGCAAGCTCGGAGAGGCTGCCCTCGCGGCATTCCTCGAAGCGCTTGGTGAGCTCGCGGCAGACCGCGGCCGGGCGGTCCGGCCCGAGCGCCGCCGCCGCATCCGCCAGCATCGCGCCCACGCGCTTGGGCGACTCGTAGAAGGCCAGCGTCGCCGGCACCGTGCGCAGTTCCTCAAGCGCCTTGCGGCGGGCGCTCGAGGTGTTGGGCAGGAAGCCTCCGAACAGGAAGCGGTCGGTGGGCAGACCCGCGATGGTCAGCGCCGCAATCACCGCCGAAGCACCGGGCGCCGTGGTCACCGGCAACCCGGCCTCGCGCGCCGCGCGCACCAGATCGAAGCCCGGATCCGAGATCATCGGCGTGCCGGCCTCGGAGGCGTAGGCCACCGAACGACCTTCGGCCAGAGCCTCGAGCAGCCGCGGGCGCACCTTGGCACCGTTGTGATCGTGATAGGCCAGCACCGCGCGATCTCCCAGCGGCACGCCATGGATCTCGAGCAGGCGGCGCAGGCTGCGGGTGTCCTCGGCGGCCAGCACATCGGCGTCGCGCAGGATGTCGAGCGCCCTGAGCGTGATGTCGCGCGCATTCCCGATCGGAACCGCCACCATGTAGAGTCCCGGCGCCAATCCGCCCCTTTCCGGATTCATCTCTGGACCCATCTCCTTGCTGGACTATGATCCCTTGTAAACCTGCGCGGGACTTTAACCCGTGCCCTTCACCGAGGGAGTTCTCCACCATGTTCGCCGTTTTGTCCCGCGCCCGCAAGGCGCTCTGCACCGCTGCCGTGTTGGCAGCCGCAGGCCTCGTCACCGCCTGCGACGTGTCCACGATGACCGATCGCGGGGGATCAAACAGCGGCGGCCCGCGAATCAACCCTAACGAGACCGTGCGCGTGGCGCTGCTGGTGCCGCAGAGCGATGCCAGCGCCGGTCCGATTGCCCGCGACCTCGAGAATGCCGCGCGGCTGGCGATCGCCGATCTCGACGGCGTGACCATCGATCTCGCGGTCTACGACACCGCCGGCTCGGGGGCGACGGCGGCAGCGCAGGCCCAGCGCGCGGTCGACGAAGGCGCCAAGATCATCCTCGGGCCGCTGCGCGGAGAGGTTGCGGTCGAGGCCAGCAAGGTGGTCGCCGACGAGGGCGTCAACGTGCTGTCCTTCTCGAACAACCCGTCGATCGCCGGGGGCAACCTCTTCGTGCTCGGACCGACCTTCGTCAACACGGCCGACCGGCTCATGGGCTACGGCCGCAGCAACGGCCTCAAGAGCGTGGCAATCCTGCATTCCGAGGACGTGCCCGGCCAGTTCGGCCGCAACGCCATCCAGCAGGCCGCAGCACAGAACGGCGTGCGCGTGGCCACCGTGCAACCCTACCCGCTCAGCGTCGAGGGCGTGACCGGCACCGCGCGGTCGATGGGCGACATCGCCCGCAATTCGGGCGCGGATTCGGTCTTCATCACCACCGACGCCACCAACGCCGCTATGCCGCTGCTGCTGCAGGTGATGCCCGAGAACGGGCTGAGCCCCGACGAGTTCCAGTATCTCGGTCTGACCCGCTGGGACGTGAAGCCCGAGCTCTTCGCCTACCCCGGCGCCAACGGCGCGTGGTTTGCGCTGCCCAACCAGTCGATGCAGCGCAACTTCACCGCCCGCTACAGCGCCGCCTATGGCGAGAACCCGCATCCGCTGGCCGGTCTTGCCTTCGACGGCATCGCCGCCATCGGCGCACTGGTGAAACAAGGTCGCGGTGACGCCCTTACCGGACGCGCGCTGACGCAATCGGCTGGTTTCCAGGGCACGGGCGGTGTATTCCGCCTGAAAAGCGATGGCACCAACGAGCGTGGTCTGGCCGTCGCAACCGTGCGTAACAACCAGATGGTGATCCTTGACCCTGCCCCCTCCAGCTTCTCCGGCGCAGGTTTCTGAAGACCTCATGCAAGGCCCGATGCCGGACGACCTGATCGCGCCGGCATCGGAAATCTTCGACCTTCCCGCCCTCCGCGCCGAGCTTTTCACCAAGGTCGCAGAGGCCGAGACCGAAGCGCAGGTGCGCGCCATCGCGGTGAAGCTCCTGTCCGCCCAGCGTGACCGCGGCCGCCAGGTCATCGCGGCCGCCTTCGCCGAGAAACCCCGCGCCGCCTTCCCGACCACCGAGGCCTATGCCTGGCTGACCGACGGCATCGTCCGGCTGGTCTTCGAACTGGCGACGGTGCGCCTGCATCCGCTCAACGCGCCGACCGAGGGCGAACGCCTGACGGTGATGGCGGTCGGCGGCTACGGTCGCGGCGAGATGGCACCGGATTCGGATGTCGACCTGCTGTTCCTGACCCCGTGGAAGATCACCCCCTGGGCCGAGAGCGTCATCGAGTCGATGCTCTACATCCTCTGGGACCTGAAGCTGAAGGTCGGCCACGCCTCGCGCACGGTGAAGGACTGCATCCGCCTCGGCGGCGAGGATTTCACCATCCGCACGGCGATGCTCGAGACCCGCTTCATCATCGGCCACGAGCCGTTGGCGCGCGAGCTCGAGTCCCGGCTCTGGTCCGACCTGTTCAAGGGCTCGGAGCGCGCCTTCGTGGCCGCCAAGCTCGAGGAACGTGGCAATCGGCACCGCAAGCAGGGCCTGCGCTACGTGGTCGAGCCCAACGTCAAGGAGGGCAAGGGCGGGCTGCGCGATCTGCAGTCGCTCTACTGGATCACCAAGTACATCCACCACACCGACGACGCCGAGGAACTGGTGCGGATCGGCGTGTTCCGGCGCGAGGAATACGATCTCTTCATGCGCGCCGAGGAGTTCCAGTGGGCGGTCCGTTGCCATATGCACCTTGCCGCTGGCCGTGCCGTCGAACAGCTCACCTTCGACATGCAGGTCGAGGTGGCCGAGCGCATGGGCTATGTCGATCGCGGCGGGCGCCGCGCCGTCGAGTGGTTCATGCAGGATTATTTCCGCCATGCCACCGCGGTGGGCGACCTGACCCGGATCTTCCTGACCTCGCTCGAGGCCGAGCACCAGAAGGACGCCCCGCTGCTGCTGCGCATGTTCAAGCGCGGCCCGCAGGTCAAGGACGGGTACGAGGTGGTCAACAACCGCCTTGCCATCGCCGATGACGAGGCCTTCCTGGCCGACAAGCTGAACCTGCTGCGCTACTTCGAGGAAGGGCTGCGCACCGGCCTGCTGCTGCATCCGCACGGCATGCGCCTGATCAAGGCCAACCTGCACCTGATCGACGACGAGCTGCGCTGCGACAAGGAGGCCCGGCGCCTGTTCCTCGACCTGCTGCTCAAGCACGGCAATCCCGAGCGCTCGCTGCGGCGGATGAACGAGCTTGGCGTGCTCGGGGTCTTCATTCCCGAGTTCGAACCGATCGTCGCGATGATGCAGTTCAACATGTATCACGCCTACACGGTCGACGAGCACACCATCCAGTGCATCGCCAACCTGAGCGATATCGAGCATGGCAACCTCGTCGAAGAACTGCCCGTCGCCTCGACGATCCTCAAGGAGGGCGTCAACCGCAAGGTGCTCTACGTGGCGCTGCTGCTGCATGACATCGGCAAGGGGCGCGACGAGGATCACTCGGTGGTCGGCGCCCGTATCGCCCGCAAGGTGGCGCCGCGGCTGGGCCTCAGCAAGGCGGAATGCGCCACGGTCGAGTGGCTGGTGCGCTACCACCTGCTGATGTCGGACATGGCGCAGAAGCGCGACATCGCCGATCCGCGCACGGTGCGCGACTTCGCCAAGGCCGTGCAGACCAAGGAGCGGCTCGACCTGTTGACCGTGCTGACGGTCTGCGACATCCGCGGCGTCGGCCCCGGCGTCTGGAACAACTGGAAGGCGGCGCTGCTGCGTGCGCTCTACCGCCAGACCCGCCGCGCGCTCGAGGATGGCATGGAGGCGCTCAACCGCGAGAACCGCGGCGCCGAGGCCAAGAAGGCCCTGCGCGAGGAACTGGTGGATTGGGATGCCAAGGACCTGCGCACCGAGACCGCGCGGCATTACGATCCCTACTGGCAGGGGCTGCATGTCACTGCCCACGCGGTGTTTGCCCGGCTGCTGCGCGATATCGGCGATACCGAGATCCGCATCGACATCCACCCTGACGAGGATCGCGACGCGACGCGGGTCTGCTTTGCGCTGGCCGATCATCCGGGCATCTTCGCCCGGCTGGCGGGGGCGCTGTCGCTTGTCGGTGCGAACGTGGTCGATGCGCGCACCTTCACCTCGAAGGACGGCTACGCCACCGCGGCGTTCTGGATCCAGGATGCCGAGGGCGCGCCCTACGAGGAAAACCGCATCCCGCGCCTGCGCGACATGATCCGCAAGACGCTGATGGGCGAGGTCAAACCGCGCGAGGCGATCCTGTCGCGGGGCAAGCTCAAGAAACGCGAGAAGGCCTTCAACGTGCCGACCTCCATCGCCTTCGACAACGAGGGCTCGGAGATCTACACCATCATCGAGGTCGACACCCGCGACCGGCCCGGCCTGCTCTACGATCTGGCGCGCACCCTGTCGGAGAGCAATGTCTATATCTCCTCGGCGGTCATCGCGACCTATGGCGAGCAGGTGGTC
>NZ_JBYNAH010000074.1:0-20612 GCF_059781815.1 Salipiger sp.
ACCGCGGGCGGCGCCGGTGGCGCGGCGGGCCAGCGCGCGGATGCCGGTGGCGGCAAGGGCGAGGATCAGCAGCGCGCCGAGGATGCCGCCGGCGGTCCAGAGGGTGATGCGGGGATCGCCGGAGAACAGCATCGCCACGCCCACGAGCAGCGCGACCAGCAGGGCGGTGGCCACGAGGTAGCGCAGGGCCGGCAGGGCGCGGGCGCTGTCGAGCGCGTCGCGGAACAGGGCGGCGGCGCGGACTTCCTCGGTGCGGGCCAGCGGCCAGAGGGTGAAGAGCAGCGCGGTGAGCACGCCGTAGATCGCGGCCTCGAAGAGCGGGCCGGGGTAGAGCGTGAAGAGCACCGGGATGGGCAGCGACTGGGTGATCAGCGGGGCGAAGATCAGCGGCACGCCGGCGCCGAGGGTCAGGCCGAGCGCGATGCCGAGCAGGCTGAGCGCGCCGATCTGCAGGAAATAGGTCTGGAAGATCACCCCGCGGCTGGCACCCAGCGTGCGCAGCGTGGCGATCACCGGCGTCTTGCGCGCGAGGTAGGCGCGCACCGCCGCCGAGACGCCGATGCCACCGACCGCGAGGCCGGAGAGCCCGACCAGCACGAGGAAGCTGCCCAGCCGGTCGACGAACCGCGCCACGCCCGGCGCGCCGTTGCGGGAATCGCGCCAGCGGATGCCGGTGTCGCGGAAGCGCTCCTCGGCCTGTGCCTTGAGCGCGTCGAGATCGGCGCCCTCGGGCAGCAGCATGCGGTACTCGGTCTCGTAGAGCGAGCCGGGGGCGAGCAGGCCGGAGCCCTCGAGATCGGAGGTCCGCACCAGCGTGCGGGGGCCGAGGCCGAAGCCGTCGCCGGCATCGTCGGGTTCGGTGACGATGATGGCGCTGAGGGTGAACTCCTGCGTGCCGAGGCGAAAGCTGTCGCCGGAGGAAAGGCCCAGCCGGTCGGCCAGCACCGGCGCCATCACCGCGCCGGGGAAATCGCCGCCATCGAGCGCCTGGGCCAGCGGCATCGGCGGGTCGAGCACCATCTCGCCCAGCAGCGGATAGGCATCGTCGACCGATTTCACCTGGGTCAGGCCGCGCTCGGGGCCGGATTCGGTCTCGGCCACCGCCATGGAGCGAAAATCGGTGATCTCGGAGAGCGCCGTCGAGACGCCTTCGAGCCAGGCCAGCTCTTCTTCGGAGGCGAAGCGGTAGGTGAATTCCGCCTGCGCGTCGCCGCCGAGCAGGATCGCGCCCTGATCGGCAAGCCCGGCCTGGATCGCCGAGCGCACCGAGCCGACCCCGGCGATGGCGGCGACGCCGAGCGTCAGGCAGGCGAGGAAGATGCGGAAGCCGCGCAGGCCGCCGCGCAGCTCGCGGCGGGCGAAGCGGGCCGAGATGGCAAGACTCATTCGGCGGCCCTCGCCACCTCGCCGGCGACGGTGCCGTCGGTCAGCCGCACCACCCGGTCGCAGCGCTGCGCGAGGGTGTTGGAGTGGGTGACGAGCACCAGCGTGGCGCCGTGGCGGTCGCGCAGGCCAAAGAGCAGGTCCATGATCGCATCGCCGTTCTTGCCGTCGAGATTGCCGGTGGGCTCGTCGGCGAGCAGCACATCCGGGCGCGGGGCCGAGGCGCGGGCCAGCGCCACGCGCTGCTGCTCGCCGCCCGACATCTGCGCCGGGTAGTGATCGGCGCGGTGGCCGAGGCCCACGGCCTCGAGCTCGGCCTCGGCCTTGGCAAAGGCCTCGCGGTCGCCGGCCAGCTCCAGCGGCGTGGCGACGTTTTCCAGCGCGGTCATGGTCGGGATCAGGTTGAAGCTCTGGAACACCACGCCCATGTGATCGCGGCGAAAGCGGGCCATGCGGTCTTCGTCCATCGCGGTGAGATCGCTGCCCAGCACCGAGACGGTCCCCGAACTGGCGCTCTCGAGCCCGCCCATCACCATCAGCAGCGAGGATTTGCCGCTGCCCGACGGCCCGATCAGCGCGACCGTCTCGCCCTTGGCCACCTCCAGCGAGATGCCGTGGAGGATTTCCACCATTCCGGCATTGCCGCGCAGGCTGAGTGTGACATCTTTCAGGGCAATGACGGGATCAGGCATGAAGGAGCGTCCGGAAAATGATGCGTTCGCTTACATATGGGTCGCGCGCGTGGCGCAACAAGGCGCTGGCGGGACTGGTTGTCCTGAGCAGCCTCGCCGCGCTGCCGGCCCGGGCCGAAACGGTGCACCTGCTGGCGCTGGGCGACAGCCTCACGCAGGGCTACGGGCTGATCGAGGACGAGGGATTCGTGCCCCAGATGCGGGCGTGGCTGGCCGAGCGCGGCCATGACGTGCGTCTGGTGAATGGCGGCGTGTCGGGGGATACCACCGCCGGTGGCCTGTCGCGCGTGGAGTGGTCTCTGACGCCGGAAATTCAGGGGATGATCGTGGCGCTTGGCGGCAATGACCTGCTGCGCGGCCTGCCGCCCGAGACCTCGAGGGCGAATCTCGAGGGCATTCTCGAGGTGGCCGAGGCGAACGATATCGAGGTGCTGCTGGTGGGGATGAGCGCGCCGGGCAATTACGGCCCGGACTACAAAGCCGCCTTCGATGCGATCTATCCGGAGCTCGCCGAGGCTTTCGAAGCGGTCTATTTTCCGAATTTCTTCAAGGGGATACTGCCCGAAGGCGGTACCCCTCAGGACGCGATTGGTCTGATGCAGGGGGACGGGATTCACCCGAATGCCGAAGGGGTCGCTTTGATTGTCGAGGCCATGGGGCCCGTTGTCGAAGAGCTGATTGCCCGTATCGAAAGCGGCGGCTGAGGGCCACCGTTAGCGAGGGGGGCTTATTGAGCCGCGGCGCTCAGCGGCTGGGCTGCGTTGCCACGCAGGGTTGCCGAGATCACCGGCAGCAGGCCGAAGCTGAGTGCAGTGGCAAAGTACAGCACGACGGCGGATCCGAAGGCGACATCAAAGGCAAGCCAGCTGGTCAGGGCGCCGATCAGGCCAAGCACGCTGCCAATGAGAACTGCAATAACCGCCATGTGAACACTCCCTGACGTGTGGACCTGGATATCTCGTCGTAGGGTCATCTAGCCGTCCGAATCCGGCGGGAATGTGGCCGGGTCACGGCGATACCGGCTCGTTTTTCAGAATTTCTGCAACTTATGCGAGAAAATGAAAAACGGCGCGCAGGGCTGCGCGCCGTTCATTGGTGTTCTCTGACGGGCTTGGCGCCTTACAGCACCGTCACCGGGGTCCCCACGGGCACGCGGTTGTAGAGGTCGATCACGTGCTCGTTCAGCATCCGGATGCAGCCATTCGACACCGAGCGCCCGATCGATTCCGGCGCGGTGGTGCCGTGGATCCGGAAGAAGGTGTCGCGCCCGTTCTGGAACAGGTAGAGCGCGCGGGCGCCGAGCGGGTTGCCCGGACCGCCGGGCTGGACATAGTCGTTGTCGACGAACTTGCTGTAGGTCGACGGCTCGCGCTCGATCATCTCGTTGGTCGGGCGCCAGGTCGGCCATTCTTTCTTCACCTGAATGACGGCATCGCCGGTGAACTCGAGCCCGGCGCGGCCGACGCCGACACCGTAGCGGATCGCCTGGCCGGGAGCGGTCACGTAATACAGGAAATGCGCGCGCGGCAGGATCAGGATCTGGCCGGCGGGCAGGGTGTTCTTGATGCCGACCTGCTGGGGGCGGAATTTCGGGTCGACCTCGAAGGCGAGGGCGGGCGCTGCGGCGGCGAGAGCGGTGCCGGCCGCGGCGCTGGCGACGAATTTGCGACGGGTGATCATTGGCAATACTCGGATCTCAGTTGGACAGCGTGTTCATTCTCATCACCCCCAACGTGAAAGCAATGATGTGTTTCCACGGGGGATTGTCACAATGGCGTGGGGAGCACATATACCGTTCAAAGAATATGACATCGGAGAGCCCAATGGTCAAACTGGTCTGTTTCGACTGCGGTCAGACGAACCGCGTCCCCGAGGATCGCCTGTCGGCCGGTCCGAAATGCGGCACCTGCGGCACGGCGCTGGTCGAGGCCAAGGCGCGAGAGATCGACGCCGAGACGCTGGCAAAGGCGATCCGCAACGACGGCATGCCGCTGGTGGTGGATTTCTGGGCGCCGTGGTGTGGCCCATGCCGGATGATGGCGCCGGAATTTTCCAAGGCGGCGCATGCGATGAAGGGCCGGGCGCGCCTCGTGAAGGTCAACACCGAGGCGCACCCCTCTGCTGCAAGTGCCTTTGGTATCAGGGGAATCCCGACCATGATCGCGTTTCGCTCGGGCAGGGAGGCCGGGCGCCAGTCGGGTGCGCTGCCCGCCTCCCAGATCGAGGCCTTCGCCAGCCAGGCGGTCTGAGAATCATTCACGCGGCGCCCCGGCGTTGCGGCCGGCGAGCATGACGCTGATCGTGTAGGCCTTCTGCGGGCTGAGCCCGGCCATGATCGCCGCCGCCGCGTCGGGCCGCATCCGTCCGAGAAAGCCGGCGGCGAAATCGGGCTCCATCTCCTCGAACAGGGCCGCCGCCTGCTTGGGCTTCATCGTGGCATAGACCTGCGTGAGCTGGGCCACGTCGTTCTCCGCCGCAGTCTTGGCCAGAGCCAGAGTCTCGCGCAGGCGGCGCTCGGCGTCCTCCATGGCGGTCATGCGCCGGTCGATCTCGGCCTCTGCCACCGACAGCGCCTGCATCCGTGCGCGCAGGTCTGATTCGCGTTTGGCAACCCGCTCTTCGCGGATCTTGAGGGCGTCGAGAATGGGCGCGATGTCGGATGCGACCGGGCAGCCGGGCGCCGTCGCGCCCGGATCGGCAGCGTGGGCCGCGGTCTCAGGGCGCCCGGTCCCGTGGCTGGACTCTGTCAGAGGCGCGGCCTCTTCATGCGGGGGCTCGCTGGCGGCGAGGGGCTCGGTCGTTCCGCTCTCCAGCGCCAGTGCGGCGCCGGCCTGCATCGCGATCCGGGCCAGGGCCGAGGCGATCAGCAGGCCCCCGATCACGGCGAGCACGCCGATGCTGCGCTGAATGCGCCGCCGCTTCTTGCTGCGCAGGATCGCGATCATCGGGCCGCTCCGGTGTGACGGACGAATCTCGGCTCTGGCCTGTCCTGCGCGGGCGGGGGTTGCTCTGGCAGGTCGTGCAGGGCCGCGAGCATCAGCTCGAGTCGCTTGGTGGCATCCTCTGCCCGCGCGGTGAGCGCCTCAAGCTGCGCCGAGGACTCCCCCGCCGTGCTTTGCGCCGCATCGAGCGTGCGCGTGAGGTCATCGACCTGCGCCGACAGCACCGCCACCGCGCCGCCGACGCCGTTCTCGAGATCGGTGAACCGCGACAGGCGGCGCGACAGCACGAAACAGTAGAACCCCGCGCCGAGCGCCCCGGCGGCAAGCAGGATATCGGCAATCAGATCCATTCCGGCCCCTTTCAGTTCAGCACGAATTCGAGCACCAGCAGGTCGCGCACGCGATCCTCTCCGGCGACCATCTGCAGCCGCCGCAGCATCTGCGAGCGCAGGCGGATCAGCGCGCCCGGCGCCTCGATATCCGAGGGGCGGAGGGCGCGCAGGTAGCTGTTGAGCACGTCGATCACCCGCGGCGTCAGGGTCTCGACCTCGGCGGCGTATTGCGGCGGCACCTCGAGGCTGGCGCGGAAGCGCAGGTGATGCAGCTCGGCGATGGTGCCCATGGAGATCACCAGCGGCGGCAGTTCGACGAAGGCGACATTGCTGTCAGGCAAGGGCAGCGGCTGATCCGCGCCATGCCCGTCATCGCCGCCGTGATCGCCGGCCGCGCCGTGCCCGTCGCCTTCCGCGGCGTGGCTGCCCCCGAATGGCAGCAGCCCCGACCACGCGGCAAAGAACCCGCCACCGCCGCCGGCCAGCGCCAGCACCAGCCCGATCAGCAGCGGCAGCTTCGATCCCGTCTTTTTCGGCGTGCCCTCGTCCTCAGCGGGGGCGTCGGCCGTGGCATCGGTCATGGCGGACCTCTCGTTCAATCCGCGGACCTTATAGCCGGACAGGAACTAACCGATTGTTAAGTCTGATGCCGCAATGATGCGGTCACCGGGCAGAACGGTCGGAACGGAGGTTGGTCTTGCAGCAGCTCGCGACAATCTGGGGGTCACTTGGGGCGCGCCGGCGGGTGCTGGTGATCGCGGCGACGCTGGCGACCATCGCTGCAGTGCTGGCGATGGGGCGCATGGCCTCGCAGCCCTCTATGGCGCTGCTCTATGCCGGGCTGGAACAGGGCGCGGCGGGGGAGGTCGTCGCGGCGCTGGAGGCGCGCGGCATTCCCTATGAGGTGCGCGGCGGCGCCATCCTCGTGCCCGACATGCAGCGCGATTCGCTGCGCATGACACTGGCGAGCGAGGGACTGCCGGCCAATTCCAACCAGGGGTATGAGCTGCTCGACGGGCTGTCGGGCTTCGGCACGACCTCGCAAATGTTCGATGCTGCCTATTGGCGCGCCAAGGAAGGAGAGCTGGCGCGCACCATCGTCGCCAGCCCCTATATCGCCACCGCGCGCGTCCATATCGCCAATTCGACGGCGAATCCCTTCCAGCGCGATGTGTCGCCCTCTGCCTCGATCTCGGTCACCACCAACGGCGACGTGCTGTCGCCTGTGCAGGCGCGGGCGCTGAAATATCTTGTGGCCTCGGCGGTGCCCGGGCTGATGCCCGAGGAGGTGGCGGTGATCGATGGCAAGGGCGGGCTGATCGGGGCGGAGGACGAGGCGGGCGCCGGCCCCACCGCCGAGGATCGCGCCGCGGCGCTTCGCGACCGGGTGCAGCGGCTGGTCGAGGCACGCGTGGGGCTCGGCAATGCCGTGGTCGAGGTCAGCGTCGACACGGTGACCGAGAGCGAGACCATCCGCCAGCGGCAGTTCGACCCCGAAGGGCGGGTGGTGATTTCCACCGACACCGAGGAAGAGAGCAACACCTCGCAGGACAGTGGCGGCGGCGATGTCACCGTCGCCTCGAACCTGCCCGATGGGGAGGCCGGTGGCGGCGGCAGTTCGCAGAGCCAGAGCAGCGAGACCCGCGAGCGCGTGAATTACGAGGTCTCCGAGACCATGCGCGAGGTCACCCGCGTTCCGGGCGCGATCAAGCGGCTGACCGTGGCGGTGCTGGTGAACGGCACGCAGGCGCCGGGCGCAGACGGGGCCGAGCAGTTTGTGCCTCTGCCCGACGAAGAGCTGGCGGCGCTGCGTGATCTGGTGGCCTCGGCGGTGGGTTTCGAGGAAGAACGCGGCGACGAGATCACCATCCGCTCGATGCCGTTCGAGCGCCCCGAGGGGCTTGGCACTGGCCCGATCGAGCCTGGGTGGTTCAGCATGCCGATGGACCCGATGACCTTGATCCAGATCGGGGTTCTGGCGGTGGTCGCGCTGATCCTCGGTCTCTTCGTGGTGCGCCCGATCCTCACCGCCCCGGCGCAGCCGGCGCTGCCCGGTGCGCCGGGTGGCGCGCTGGCCTTGCCCGACGGTGCCGAAGGCGCGACCGCGGCGCTCGATGGCGAGATCGACGATGGGGACGGCGATTTTGCCGGGCTTCCGGCGCTGGGCGGCGGGGGAGGGTTTGGCGGCATGGGCATGGTCGATTTCGACAGCCCCGCCGAGGAGGATCCGGTCGACCGGCTGCGGGCCCTCATCGAAGAGCGCAAGAGCGAGACGGTCGAGATCCTCCGCAGCTGGCTCGATGACGGGGAAGAGCGGGTGGAGGAGACGCAATGACGGCGCTGGCAGAGTTTCTCGAGGATTTCGGCGCCGCGTCTGCGCAGCCTGCGCCTGCTGCGGGCCTGCATGACGATACCGCGCTCGAGGCGGCGAAGCTCGAGGGGTTCGACGGCGGATATCGCGCCGGCTGGGACGATGCGATCAAGGCGCAGAGCGACGATCAGGCCCGCATCGCCAGCGATTTCGCGCAGAACCTTCAGGATCTCTCCTTCACCTATCACGAGGCCTGCAGCCAGGTTCTGAACGGCATTTCGCCGCTGCTCGAAGAGGTGGTGGCCAAGTTGCTGCCGGTCTCCCTGCACGAGACGCTGGGCCTGCACCTGGCCGATCAGCTGCGCAGCATGGCGGCCGAGATTGGGCGGCTCGACGTGGTCATTGCCGTGGCGCCCGGCGTGTCCGGGGCGGTGGCGCCGCTGATCGAGATGGATTTCGGCTTCCCGCTGAGCCTTGTCGAGGATCCGACCCTCGCCGAGGGGCAGGCCGACATCCGCTTCGGCGAGAGCGAAACGCAGGTCGATCTGAGCGGGCTCGCCCGCGAGGTCGCCGAGGCGGTGCAGGGATTCGTGCAGGACAACCGGAGGAAGGCCGCCCATGGCTGAACAGACCGAAACCACGCGGCCCGAGGCCGCCACCCCCTTCACCGCCGTGCCGATCGAGATCACCGTCTCGGTCGGGCGCGCCCGGCCGCTGGTCCGCGACCTGCTGAAGCTGGGCGCCGGCTCGGTGCTGACGCTGGACAAGCGGCTCGAGGATCCGGTCGAGCTTTATGTCGGCGACCGGCTGATCGGCATCGGCGCGCTCGAGGTGGTCGACGGTGGCGAGAACGGACAGCTTGCGGTGCGGCTGACCGAGGTCGTGGATTTCCGGAGCCCGACCTGAGCGATGTGGCGCGCGGCCCTTCCGGCGCTGATCCTGCTGGCGATGGCCTCCGGCGCTGCGGCGCAGGAGCTGCGGCTCGACCTTGGCCAGGGCGGGTCGCTCACCGCGACCTCGATCCAGCTCATCGCGCTGATCACGCTGCTGAGCCTCGCACCCGGCATCGCCATCATGGTGACCTGCTTTCCCTTCCTCGTTACCGTGCTCGCGATCCTGCGGCAGGCGGTGGGGCTGCAGCAATCGCCGCCCAACATGCTGATCGTCAGTCTTGCGCTGTTTCTCACCTATTTCGTGATGGAGCCGACCTTCACCGCCGCCTGGCAGAACGGGCTCAGGCCGCTGATCGACGAGGAGATCAGTGTCGAGGACGGGATGGAGCGCACGCTGGTGCCGTTTCGCGGCTTCATGGCGGCGCGCACCGATGGCGACACCTTTGCCAGCATGGCCGATCTGCGCCCGGACGCCGCTGGCGAAACGCTCCGCCCCGAGGCGCCGCTGTCGCTGCTGATCCCGAGCTTCATGCTCTCCGAGATCGCGCGCGCCTTTCAGGTCGGCTTCCTGATCTTCCTGCCGTTTCTGATCATCGACCTCGTGGTCGCCGCGATCCTGATGTCGATGGGCATGATGATGGTGCCGCCGGCGATCGTGTCGCTGCCGTTCAAGCTGGCCTTTTTCGTGATCGCCGATGGCTGGTCGCTGCTCGCCGGGGCGCTGGTGCGCAGCTACTTCTAGTGCCGCAAGATCAGAGCTCGGGATCGTCGTCCGGCACGTCCGCGTGAAGGTGGCGCTCGCCGCGGGCGCGGGCCAGCGCGATCTGCTTCTGGCGCTCGCGGAAGCGGGCCTTGTCCTCTTCCGAGGTCTCTTCGATGCAGAGATGGCAGGAGACGCCGTGTTCGTACTCGGGCCGGTCGCGGTCTTCGGGCAGGATCGGGCGCCGGCAGGCGTGGCACAGCAGATGCGGCCCCTCGCGCAGCCCGTGCTCGACCGAGACGCGCCCGTCGAAGACAAAGCAGCTGCCCTGCCAGCTGCTGTCCTCTGCCGGCACCTCCTCGAGGTATTTCAGGATCCCGCCCTTGAGGTGATAGACCTCCTCGACCCCCTGGCTCATCAGCCAGTTGGTGGATTTCTCGCAGCGGATGCCGCCGGTGCAGAACATCGCGATGCGCTTGTTGTGGAAGCGCTCCTTGTTCTGCTCCCACCAGGCGGGGAAATCGCGGAAGCTCTCTGTCTGCGGATCCACCGCGCCTTCGAAACTGCCGATGGCGACCTCGTAATCGTTGCGGGTGTCGATCACCGCCACGTCCGGAGACCGGATCAGCGCGTTCCAGTCGGCGGGCTCGACATAGTGACCGACCTGCGCGCGCGGGTCGACATCGGGCTGGCCCATCGTCACGATCTCGCGCTTCAGCCGCACCTTCATGCGCGCGAACGGCCGCTCCTGCGCCGTCGAGAGCTTCCACTCGAGCGCCTCGCAGCCGGGCAGGGCGCGGATATGCGCCAGCACCGCGTCGATGCCCGCGCGGGGCCCGGCGATGGTGCCGTTGATGCCTTCGCCGGCCAGCAACAGCGTGCCGGTGACCTGGCCGGCGCGGCAGAGATCGAGCAGCGGCGCGCGCAGGGCGGCCGGGTCGTCGAAGCGGGTGAAGTGGTAGAGGGCGCAGACGGTAAACATGGGCGGAGACATAGGCCCAAGCCCGCGCCACGCGCAAGCGGACAGGATGGCGCGCCCCGCACCAGAGCGCCCGGTATCGGTCAAGCTGCCGTTTCTTATAGGGAAACTGACACGAATAGGGCGCTTTTCGCTTTCGGGCGCAACCTCCAAAGGCGTAGGGTCAGGCCGTGGGGGATCGCCCTCACGTTGTGTGGCAAGCGATGATGAAGGGCCGTGCCGATGGGATTTCTCGATACGATTTTCAACACAATCAACGATCTGACCTGGGGATGGGCGCTGGTACCGTTCCTCGTGATCCTTGGCGTGTTCTTCACTGCGGCGAGCGGCTTCGTCCAGTTCCGATTCTTCAAGCGGATGTTCAGCGTGCTGACATCCGGAAGCGACACCGATGACCCGTCCCACATCAGCGCCCGCGAGGCGCTGTTTGTTTCGGTCGGGGGCAGAGTGGGCGGCGGCAACATCGCCGGCGTGGCGGTGGCGATCACCGCCGGCGGCCCCGGCGCGGTGTTCTGGATGTGGGTGATCGCGCTTGTCGGCATGGCTTCGGGCCTGATCGAGGCGACGCTGGCACAGCTCTTCAAGCGCACCGGCCCCACTGGCGAGTATCGGGGCGGCCCGGCGCGCTCGATCATCCACGGGCTGGGCAGCCATTACCGCTGGCTCGCGGTGATCTACGCGGTCTGCCTCATCGCCTCCTTCGCCATCGGTTTCAACGCCTTCCAGGGCAACACCGTGGCCGGTGCGGCGGCGGACAGCATGGGTATCCCGCGCGTCGCCACCGGCGCCGTGCTGGCGATCCTCACCGCGGCGATCGTCTATGGTGGCATCCACCGCATCGCCAAGGCCGCCGACGTGATCATCCCGGTGATGGCGATCGGCTATATCGGCATGGCGCTGCTGATCATCGTGCTCAACATCACCAGCCTGCCGGGCGTGATCGTCGACATCGTCGCCAACGCCTTCGGCTTCCGCGAGGCCGTCGCGGGCGGCATGGGGGCGGCGCTGGCCAACGGTCTGCGCCGGGGCCTGTTCTCCAACGAGGCCGGGCTCGGCTCGGCGCCCAACGTGGCCGCCACCGCCTACAACCTGCATCCCGTAAGCCAGGGCATCACCCAGAGCTTCTCGGTGTTCATCGACACCATCATCATCTGCTCCTGCACCGCCTTCGTCATCCTTCTGGGCGACGTCTACCAGCCCGGTGCCGAGGGCGTGGACGGCGTGGCGCTGACCCAGCAGAGCATGGTGCATCACGTGGGCAACTGGGCGCAGTACTTCCTGACCTTCGCGATCCTGCTCTTCTCGTTCAGCTCGATCATGTACAACTACTACCTCGGCGAGAACGCGCTGACCTTCATGACCGAGAAGCCGATGGCGCTGCAGATCCTGCGCATCGCCATCATCGGCATCGTCTTCCTTGGGGCCACGGCACCCGGCGCGACGGCGGTGTTCAACTTCTCCGATCCGCTGATGGGCATCCTCGCCATCGTCAACCTGTTGGCGCTGATGATGATGTTCCCGATTGCGCTGCGCCTGATCCGCGACTTCCGCGCCCAGGTCGATGCGGGCGTCGCCCGGCCGGTCTTCGACCCGGCGCAGTTCCCGGATCTCGACGTCGATCACACCGCCTGGCCCGACGCGCCCTCGCGCAAGGCGGCGGAGTAAAGGCCTCGCCTTGACCCCGCCTCTGGGCGGGGTCAGGGTCTGCCCGAAGACATCAGGAGGCTTTGCCATGCACGCGCTTGTCGTCATCGACGTCCAGAACGATTTCTGCCCCGGAGGCGCGCTGGCGGTGGCCGGCGGCGACGAGATCGTGGCAAAGATCAATGCCATGATGGCCGAGTTCGACGCGGTGATCCTGACCCAGGACTGGCACCCGGCGGGGCATTCCTCCTTTGCCAGCCAGCACGACGGCAAGGCGCCGCTCGAGATGATCGAGATGCCCTACGGGCCGCAGGTGCTCTGGCCCGATCACTGCGTGCAGGGCAGCCATGGGGCCGCCTTCCACCCCGGGCTCGATGCCGACCGCGCCGAGCTGATCATCCGCAAGGGCTTTCGCGCCGGGATCGACAGCTACTCGGCCTTCTTCGAGAACGACCAGACCACGCCCACCGGGCTCGAGGGCTACCTGCGCACGCGCGGCATCACCGAGCTGACGATGGTCGGGCTGGCGACGGATTTCTGCGTCAACTTCTCGGCCGTGGATGCGGCGAAGCTCGGCTTCAGCGTGACCGTTCACGAGGCCGCCTGCCGGGGCATCGATCTCGAAGGCTCGCTCGCCGCGGCGCGCGACGGCATGGCAGCGGCGGGCGTGACGCTGGCCTGATCCGCGGCAACGCCCGGAAAATCCCGTTCGAGAAAGCGCTTGGACCCCTTGGCAAGGATGGCTTATCAGGGGCTTCGACGTTGCGCATGAGGAACCGATCGTGGAAATCGCCACCCGAGTCTGGAACCACAAGTGGAAGATCGACCCGATCGTCCGCTCGTTGATCGACACCGATTTCTACAAGCTGCTGATGTGCCAGTCTGTGTTCCACAACCGGCCCGACGTGCAGGTGACCTTCAGCCTGATCAACCGCTCGCACCATGTGCCGCTCGCCAAGCTGATCGACGAGGGCGAGTTACGCGAGCAGCTCGACCACATCCGCTCGCTGTCGCTGACCCGCGGCGAAAGCACCTGGCTGCGCGGCAATACCTTCTACGGCAAGCGCCAGATGTTCCGCCCCGATTTCATGGAGTGGTTCGAAAACCTGCGCCTGCCGCCCTATTTCCTCGAGCGCGTCGGCGACCAGTACGAGCTGACCTTCGAGGGCTCCTGGCCCGAGGTCATGCTCTGGGAGATCCCGGCGCTGGCGGTGCTGATGGAGCTGCGCAGCCGCGCCGTGCTCGACGACATGAAGAAGTTCGAGCTGCAGGTGCTCTACGCCCGCGCCGCCACCAAGCTCTGGGAGAAGATCGAGCGCTTGCGCGAGCAGCCCGGCGTCAAGATCGCCGATTTCGGCACCCGCCGGCGCCACAGCTTCCTCTGGCAGGACTGGTGCGTGCAGGCGATGACCGAAGGTCTGGGCGATCGCTTCACCGGCACCTCGAACTGCCTGATCGCCAAGAACCGCGATCTCGAGGCCATCGGCACCAACGCCCACGAGCTGCCCATGGTCTACGCCGCGCTGGCCGAGGACGATGCCGCGCTGGCGCGCGCGCCCTATGACGTGCTGGCCGACTGGCACAAGGAGCACGAGGGCAACCTGCGCATCATCCTGCCCGACACCTACGGCACCGAGGGCTTTCTCGAGCGTGCGCCGGACTGGCTGGCGGGCTGGACCGGCATCCGCATCGACAGCGGCGACCCCGCGCGCGGTGCCGAGATCGCCATCGACTGGTGGAAGAAGCGCGGCGAGGATCCGACCCAGAAGCTGGTGATCTTCTCCGACGGGCTCGACGAGGAGAAGATCCTCGAGCTCTACCAGCAGTTTTCCGGCCGGGTGCGGGTCTCCTTCGGCTGGGGCACCCTGCTGACCAACGATTTCCGCGGCCTGACGCCGGATGACCGGCTGGCGCCGTTCAGTCTCGTCTGCAAGGCGGTGAGCGCTAACGGCAAGCCCACGGTCAAGCTCTCGGACAACCCCAACAAGGCGATGGGGCCGAAGGACGAGATCGCGCGCTACAAGCGGGTCTTCGAGGTTGGCGAGCAGGAGCGCCGCGAGGTCGTCGTCTGATCGCCGGGTGCAAGAATTTTCGGACGAAAATTCTTCGGCCCCGACGGTGGGGCTGGTCTAGGCTGGCCATGGCGCAAGGCGCGGGCTAGAAGAGCGGCGCAGTATCTTCAAGGTGGCATCATGGCTGGTATCGAACCGCAGCCCGGGATCATGGAAATCGCGCTCTACGTGGGCGGGAAGTCCAGCGTCGCGGGCGTGTCGAACGTCGTCAAGCTGAGCTCGAACGAGAACCCGTTCGGCCCGTCTCCCGCCGCGCAGGAGGCGGTGAAGCGCGTCGTGCACGAGATGCATCGCTACCCCTCCACCGATCACGCCGAGCTGCGTCAGGCGATTGCCGAGGTGCACGGGCTCGACGCCGAGCGCATCATCTGCGGCGTCGGCTCGGACGAGGTGCTGCAGTTCCTGTGCCACGCCTATGCCGGCGAGGGCGACGAGGTCATCCACACCGAGCACGGCTTTGCCATGTACCAGATCCTCGCCCACGCGGTCGGCGCCAAGCCGGTCGAGGTGGCCGAGGTCGAGCGCGTGGTGTCGGTCGACAACATTCTCGCGGCCTGCAACGAGCGCACCAAGCTGGTGTTCATCGCCAACCCCAACAACCCGACCGGCACGATGATCGGTCTGGCCGAGATCGAGCGGCTGGCCGAGAACCTGCCGCCGCAGGCGATCCTGGTGCTCGATGGCGCCTACGCGGAATATGTCGAGGGCTATGACGGCGGCGCGCGGCTGGTCGAGTCGCGCGGCAACGTGGTGATGACCCGCACCTTCTCGAAGCTCTATGGTCTGGGCGGGATGCGTGTCGGCTGGGGCTACGGCCCGAAGGAGATCATCGACGTGCTGGGCCGCATCCGGCAGCCCTTCAACCTGTCGAACGTGGCGCTGGTGGCCGCCGAGGCGGCGATCCGCGACACCGCGCATGTGGAAAAGAGCCGCGAAGAGAACACCCGCCTGCGCGCCTGGCTGGCCGAGGCGCTGGCCGAGCATGGCGTGCCGTCGGATGCCTCGACCGCGAATTTCGTGCTGGCGCGCTTTGCCAGCCCGGACGAGGCCGCGGCCTGCGACACCTACCTGCAGAGCCAAGGCATCATCGTGCGCCGGGTGACCGGCTACAAGCTGCCCGCCGCGCTGCGTATCACCGTGGGCGACGAGGCGTCGTGCCGCCGGGTGGCGCATTGCATCGGGCTGTTCAAGGCAGGCGCGCGATGAGCTACGGCAAGGTCGCCCTGATCGGTCTCGGCCTGATCGCCTCGTCGATGTACTGGGCGATGAAGCGGGCGGGCATGGCCACGCATGTCTCGGGCTATGCCCGCAGCAGCGAGACCCGCGAGACCGCGCGCCGCATCGGCCTCTGCGACACGGTCTGCGACAGCGCCGAAGAGGCGGTGAAGGATGCCGACCTGATCGTGCTGGCGGTGCCGGTGGGGGCCATGGGCCGCGTGGCCGAGGCCATCGCGCCGCATCTCAAGCCCGGCGCCACTGTCACCGACGTGGGCTCGGTCAAGAAGGCGGTGATCGAGGCGGTCGGCCCGCACATCCCCGAGGGCGTGCATTTCGTCCCCGCCCACCCGATGGCGGGCACCGAGCATTCCGGCCCCGAATCGGGCTTTGCCTCGCTTTACGACAACCGCTGGTGCCTGATCGTCCCCGAGGATGCCTCTGAAGAGGCCACCGCCGCGCTCGAGGCCTACTGGCAGGCGCTGGGCGCCAACACCCAGCGCATGGAAGCGGCGCATCACGATCTGGTCTGCGCCGTGGTGAGCCACGTGCCGCACCTCATCGCCTACACCATGGTGGGCGTGGCCGACGACCTGCGCCGGGTCTCGGATCAGGAGGTGATCAAGTACTCCGCCGCCGGTTTCCGCGATTTCACCCGCATCGCGGCCTCGGACCCGACCATGTGGCGCGACGTGTTCCTGACCAACAAGGAAGCCTCGCTCGAGATCCTCGGTCGTTTCACCGAAGAGCTCTTCGCGTTGCAGCGGGCGATCCGCACCGGCGACGGCGACACGCTGTTCGACTATTTCACCCACACGCGCGAGATCCGGCGCGGCATCCTGCAGGCAGGGCAGGACACCGACGCACCGGATTTCGGTCGTATCCGGAAGGAATGAGCATGCAGGGGTTCTGGGCGCTGATCTGTCTTCTGGCACTTGCGTCGCAGGCCCCTGCCTCCGCTCCCGAAACCTCGCCGCGCCCGCTTGCACGCGGGGCGGCAGAGCAGCCCGCCCCGGGGCCGGCTCCCGCGTTCGTCGTCACCGCCGATCCGGATGGGTCGCTGTCGCGCCATCGCCCCGAGGCGCGGCCCGCGGAGATGGCGGCGATCTTCCACGAGATGCTGGCGCAGGATCTGCGCGCCGCGGGGGTGCCGGGTTTCGTGCCCGAAGAGGCCGCCGCCGGCATCGCCCGGGCCAAGGCCTTTGCCGCGCGCTCGCCGCAGGCCATCGCGCTGTCGCTTCGTCCGCTGCTGCGCCCGAAGGCGATGGTCGAGAAGGCCATGGCGCGGCGGCAGGAGCGCGCCCGCGGCGCGGTCTGCGGAGATCTCGCGATCCAGGGGCAGGAGGTGGGCTTCATCCCGGGCCGGATCTCGGCCTGCGGCATCGAGGACGCGGTGAAGCTGCGCTCGGTGGCCGGGGTCAAGCTGAGCCAGCAGGCGCTGATGGATTGCACCACCGCCAAGACCCTGAAGCGCTGGGTCGAGCAGGGGCTGAAGCCCGCCGTGGGCAGCCAGGGCGGCGGTGTGGCGGGCTTGCGCGTGGCGGCGCATTACGCCTGCCGGACACGCAACAACCAGCCCGGCGCCAAGGTCAGCGAACACGGCAAGGGGCGCGCCATCGACCTGTCGGGCGTGATTCTGCGCGACGGCTCCGAGATCAGCGTGCTGCGCGACTGGGGCGGCGGCCCGAAGGGGCGGGCGCTGCGCAAGATGCACAGCTCTGCCTGCGGGCGCTTCGGCACCGTGCTCGGGCCGGGTTCGGACGGGTTCCATCGCGACCACCTGCATTTCGACACCGCACGCCACCGCAGCGGCTCCTACTGCCGCTGACGTGGCTTGCCCTCCCGCCGCGTCCGACGCAGGCTGGGCCCGGGAGGACGACACATGAAGCTCAAGCTGCACCACATCAATTTCTCGACCGAGAAGGTCGGCGAGATGACCGCGTTCTATCGCCGGGTCCTGTGCCTCGACGAGGCCGAGGAGGATCTCCCGGCGCTCGAGAAGGGCAAGGGCTATGCCGGCGACGTGGGCTTTGTCTGGGATGGCGCGGTGCAGGTCCACCTGGCCGAGAAGGACGTGATGGCCGGCTTCAAGACCGGGCAGGTGGTGAACCCGCTGGTGCGCGGCCACATCGCCTACCGCACCGACGATCTCGATGCGTTCAAGGCCCATCTCGAGGCCGAGGGCGTGCCCTATTCCGACTGGGGCCACGCGGCAGTGAAGGGCTGGCGGCAGATCTTCTTCTACGATCCCGACGGAAACATCATCGAGGTGCATCAGGTCGCGGACTAGGCGGGGCCCGCTATAGGTGATCCTTTAACCTTTGTTTTAATGAGATAAATTCAGGAAATCTGCGACCCGGAATTGCGTTGGATCAAGGTGATCCGAGGGCAAGTTTATAACGTTTCTAAACAGAGACGCGCGACCCCTCCCACGGTATCATCGGAGATCCACATGTTTCTCAGACACTCGCTTCCGGCCACGGCGCTGGCCCTGATCCTCGGCGCCCAGGGGACGCTGGCACAGGACATGCGCGCCGACGCGCTGGATTACTTTTCCGCACTGCCCTCGACCATTCCGGCGGTGACCGACAATCCGATCACGCCCGAGAAGATCGCCCTCGGCAAGGCGCTGTTCTTCGATCCGCGCATGTCCGCCTCGGGGGTGTTCTCCTGCAACTCGTGCCACAACCTCGCCACCGGCGGCGACGACAACCTCGAGACCTCGATCGGCCATGGCTGGCAGAAGGGCCCGCGCAACGCGCCCACGGTTCTGAACGCGGTGTTCAACGAGGCGCAGTTCTGGGATGGCCGCGCGCCCGACCTCGCCGAGCAGGCCAAGGGGCCGGTGCAGGCCGGGGTCGAGATGGCCAATACCCCGGACAATGTCGTCGCGACGCTGAGCTCCATGCCGCAATACCAGGACTGGTTCACCGCCTCCTTCCCGGAGGAGGCCGATCCTGTCACCTTCGACAATTTCGCCAAGGCCATCGAGGCCTATGAGGCGACGCTGCTCACCCCTTCGCCTTTTGATGCCTGGCTCAACGGCAATGACGGGGCCATGACCGAGCAGCAGGTGGCGGGGCTGCAGACTTTCATGGATGCCGGCTGCGCCTCCTGTCACAATGGCATCAATGTGGGCGGCAACGGCTATTACCCGTTCGGCCTGATCGAACGGCCCGGCGCCGACGTGCTGCCAGAGGGCGACAAGGGGCGCTTCGTGGTCACCGACACGGTGGACGACGAATACGTCTTCCGTGCAGCGCCGCTGCGCAACATCGCGGTGACGGCGCCCTATTTCCACTCCGGCAAGGTCTGGGATCTGCGCGTCGCGGTCGAGATCATGGCGACCTCGCAGCTCGGGGCCGAGCTTTCGGAGCAGGAGGTCGACGACGTGGTCGCCTTCCTCGGTGCTCTGACCGGCGAGCTGCCACAGGTGACTTACCCGGTTCTGCCGGCGGAAACCGCGGCGACGCCGCGCCCGTCGGGCGAGCTGTTGCCGAACTAGGGCGTTCGCCTCGCGCTCGCCCTTGTGGCGAGATTGCCGAAATATTCAGAAACGGTGATAGAAGAGCCGGCGACATTGTTCGCCGGCTCGGGCATTTGTGGCGCAAAAACGGCGAATGGCTTGCCAAGCGCCTGATTTTCGTCAAATTCTCGAAGCTGCGGTGGGGGCCGCTGAACCGGAGCTGTACGCCAATGCGTGCCCTCGTCCTGTCCATCGCGGTCGTTCTGGCCGCCACACCACTGTCGGGGGATATCGCCTGGCAGACCGGGCGCATGGCGCCGGGGTCGGTGATGGTGATGGAAGAGAAGGGTGGCGCGGTCCTGTCCCATGTGGCGCAGGGCCGAGACGGCGGGCTGTTCCGGTTCGATACCTACGAGGGCAAGGGCACCGCACCGGTCTACAATGGCAGCTACTACACCAATGACCGGGGCGAGGTGGTGCGCAGCGTGACAGCCGAAGGGCAGGTCACCGAGTATGAACCGCACCGCTGTGCCCGCACGCTGGGGACATGCAGCTACGTGATCCTCCATTCCGACGGCTTTCGGGAAACCCGCAGACGGGTGACCCGCGAGACGGTTCTGGGCCTGGCCTGGACGGAATGGGGGCTCGACGGGCTGGTCACCACGGGCGCGCTCGAGCTCGATCCGCTCGGCGCCGCCAAGACGGGATGGCAGAAGGATCACCGGAGCGGCCGCAGCACGCTGTCGCGGCGGATCCTGATGACGCTGCGCTAGAGGCGCAGCGCCCTGACAGTCCGGACGCGCCCGCGAGGGGGCGTCCAGGTATCGAGATGTGCGGGGCGGGCAGGTGCCTGCCCCGCAATGCCCCGTTTCGGCTTTCTCCGGTCTCAGCTGTCCGCGCCGATCAGCGCGGAGATCACGGCGCGGGCGCTCTCGGAAGCCCAGTCTGCATCGCCGCGCAGCCGCGCGACCTCCTGCCCCTCGGGGTTCAGGATCACCGTGATCGGCAGGCCGAGCACGCCCATCTCGCGCGCCAGCACCGAGCCCGGATCGCGGTGCAGCGGCAGGCTCTCGATGCCGATCTCGTCGAAGAAGTCCTGCATCGCCGGCGGCGGGTTGCGCCCGGTGGCGATGGTCACGACCTCGAAGTTGTCGCCGCCCAGCTCGTCCTGCAGCGCCGCCAGCGCCGGCATCTCCTTGCGGCAGGGCGCGCACCAGGTGGCCCAGAAGTTCACCAGCACCCATTTGCCTTGCCAGTCGGCGAGCTTGAGAGGCGCCCCCTCGAAGGTCTCGAACGCCGCCGTTCCGGCGGGCTTGGCCTCGGAATGGAAGGTCAGCTTCTTCATGTCGCCGTCGCGCAGCGCCTCGGCGGCGCTGGTGTCGGCGAGCGCCGGATTTGCAAGCGCCGCGGTGGCGGTATAGAGGAGCGCAAGCGCCAGTTTTCTCATGATCCCTCCCGGAGTGATGCCATGTCCGACAAGTCCTCGAACCAGATGTGGGGCGGCCGCTTTGCCGCTGGTCCCGACGCGATCATGGAGGCGATCAACGCCTCGATCGGGTTCGACAAGCGACTCGCGGCGCAGGATATCGCCGGATCTCGGGCCCATGCCGCCATGCTGGCCGCCACGGGCATCATCAGTGATAGCGATGCCGAGACCATTCGGGAAGGTCTGCTCACGGTACTGTCAGAGATCGAGGAGGGGCGGTTTACCTTCTCCACCGCCCTCGAAGACATCCACATGAATGTCGAGGCGCGGCTCAAGGAGATCGTCGGCGAGCCGGCGGGCCGGCTGCACACCGCGCGCTCGCGCAACGACCAGGTGGCGACCGACTTCAAGCTCTGGGTGCGCGACCAGTTCGACGCCTTCGAGAGCGGCCTTCTGGCGCTGATCCGCGCGCTGGTCGACCAGGCCGATGCCGGAGCCGACTGGGTGATGCCGGGCTTCACCCACCTGCAGACCGCGCAGCCGGTGACCTGGGGCCA